>CAMHEP010000031.1 GCA_946184195.1 uncultured Bacteroidales bacterium
GCTCCAATCGTACGTAGAAATAGAGGGTAGTGAAGGGTGGGATATAGTTATATGCACCTTCGTTGCCGTATCCGTCTTCGCCATAACCTAAATCGTATGGAATCCACATCTCGATGATACCGTTCTGGTGAATCTTCTTCTTTCCCTTCCTGGAATCCGTTGATGAGGTTAAACATGGCCATGTTAGCACTTGTGGCGGTATCGGTGCGGGCATAGTTATTAGCAGGCAGGCGTAAGCCGTAAGTAACCGTCACCATGCTGTTGGCATGAGGACGTGCCTCCATCGTAAACTCATCCGTGATAATGCGGTATTGCAATCCGGAAGCCGTAGTCTTTACTCCGGGCTTGCTTTTGTTGTTCTTGAGGATGATTTCGTTCTGGGTCTTCCAATCCAACCAGTCGTTCTTCTTGCAGCCGGTAGCCAATAGCGTAAATAGGGTGCATGCCACCAGAGTGAGTATTGTTATTTTGCGAGCCATAATACAGGGTTTTGTATCTCCTTGCCTTTCCATACTTGGAAATAGAGTTCGGTTTTGTTATCTTGTTCTTTGTCGGTATAGATACTACCGAGTGTTTGTTTGGTCTTGACCTTGTCGCCTTGTTTGACATTGAGCTGGCTCAATCCCGCGTATACGGTACGGTATTCTCCGTGTTGTACGATAACGGCATAGGTGTTATTCATCACGAAACAACCGGTCACCATCCCTTCAAATACCGAACGCGCTTTCGTGCCGGTGGGGGACTGGAGATAGATGCCTTTGTTGTCGATGGTGACATGCTCGTAGACAGGATGTTGATGCTTGCCGAAGTACCCGCTGATGATACCTTTCTCTACGGGCCAAGGCAGCCGTCCCTCATTCTTTGCAAAGTCGGTGGATATGAGGTGCTGTTCCTTGGTGAGCGACTCTTTAGTTTGCTTGGCGGCTTGCTGACGAACCATTTGTTCAATCTTATTATTGAGGTCGTTCACCTTCTTCTGTTTCTTCTTCAGGTCCGCTTGCAGATTCTTCTCCTTACTCTTGAGCTGTTTGAGCATCTGCTGCTGTTTCCTCTCGTCTCGTGCGAGGTTGTCTCGTTCGCGCTGCTCGGCAGCCATCGTACCGGCTTTCTGCTTACGGTTCTCCTTCAGCAGTGCATTCTGTGTGTCAATCTCCTCCTGCACCTCTTCTATCCGCTTCACTTGGTCGCGGCGATAGGCAGACATCTCCTGCATATATCGTACACGTCGACCTAACTGACGAAACGAATCGCTGGATAGTAGGAAGAGCAGTGGCGATTGCTGCATACGGGAAAAATGGCTTTCTCTGCACATGCGGGCATAGTCGTCTTTGAGTCGTTCCTGCTCTTGTTTGAGCGTAGTACGACGTTCGCCGAGTGCTAACATCTCCTTGTCGAGTGCATTAATCTCACGGTTGAGGTTGCGGATAAGTCGTTTCTGGTTGTTAATGTTCTTATTCAGCAGTTCCAACTTGGTGACTGTAGCAGTCTTTGACTTAGTGGTTTGTTGCAGTAATTTATTGGTTTCGGTGATTTCTTTTTTCAGTTTATCCTGCTGTTTCTGCAATTCCTTGACCGTCTGCGCTTGAAGCAACATAAGCGGTAGCACACATACGATAACTATGTATAGTATTCGTCTCATCGTTTCATAATCTGTTGGATAGTCACCTCGCGGTAGCGGCTCAAGTTAAACGGCACCAATCGTACTCCCTCGTCAAAACGGATGTTCTGAAAACGTGAACGCAAGGTCACGATGTGCTTGTAGGCGGAGTAGGTTGCCTCGCTCACATCCGGTGACCCGATTTGCTCACCTGCAACATATGCCTGCAGGTCAGCATACTTGAGGTTGGGACTCACTACCAAATTAATGGTGCTGTACTTAATCGGTATATACTCGGAGTTAATCTTATCAATGACGACCATACTCTTGGGCGTTGCCTCCAATCGATATAGCTCAATACCTAATAAGGGCTTGACCGATACAATAACCATCGAATCGCGTACTGCACGAAACGAGCATGTCATACTATATGTTTTTCCGTCCAAAGTGACATCAGTCATCACGTTGTCTGCACTCAGTGTGTGCCAACGCGGCTCCTCGGGAGCTACAACCTCTTTCGTACCTACTCCTTTCATGGTGGCGCATGCACTCAGCATAATGACCACCATTATGCTACTAATGAATATATAGATTATCCGTTTCATCTTTCAAGTCCTTATTTCTGATTACCCTTATCTCCCTTTTTGTATTTTTTCCATGTGTTCCAGCATCTCCTTTTTATCCATATCGGCACTGCTGTTTTCCAATGCTTTCTTGATATAGAAGAGAGCTAGGTTATCTTCGCCCTTCAGGTGTAGTATCCATGCGTAAGTGTCGAGGAACACAGGATTATCGGGTTGCTCACGAACGGTTTGCAGACTCATCTGCTCAGCTTTCTTCAGGTCTCCCTTGTGGATAGCAAGACCATATGCATAGTTATTGAGCGTCGTGGCATGATAGGGGTCTATCTTCAAATATTCTTGGTACGCTTTCTCTAATTTGGACCACTTGACGCGCAGCCGTTCATAGCTCTCCAATCGCAAACGTAGGAAACGAACGTCCCGAGGCTCTAACTCCAAGTATCGGTCTATCTCCTTCAGGGCTTTGCTGTTCTTTCCCCACAGGGCATAGGTGCGGTAGCGTGTGATGGCGGAGTAGGCATCATATCCTTTAATACCGTCCAGATGGTCTTGAGCTTGCAAGGCTTTACGGTATTGTTCTGTTTGCAGATAGGCTTCGATGAGTTGGTCCCATGGCTCTTCGTCTTTCGGGTGGTCCTTACCGGCTTGCTCAAGGATGACTACGGCTTGGTACTTGTCGCGCATGTCCTCTGACTCAAAGAGCGTCTTCGCATAATGCTGCCATAACTCTTTGGGCGATAAACGGTACGCATCGGCAAAATAACGCTTAGCTGTCTCGTGCTGATTGAGGGCATGATAGAGCATACCTAACATGTCCTTGGTCTGTCCGTCGTACGGGTTGATATGCTCGGCAAAAAGCAGTTCCATCATCGCTCGGTCATACTTACGATCGCGCAGTTGTCTCTGTGCGTCGTAGAAGTAGTATGTAAACTGCTGCTCCCTTTCCGCCGTCATGGTGGGTTGCTTGGCACTTTGTGCGCATAAGTTCGGCAGACCCGTTAAGCATGCTATCAGCACTATGTATAATCTCTGTTTCATTTGTACATCGTACTTTTCATTGGTACATCGTACATTTGTCCTTCGTACATCACTTCACTCCGCTATGTCCGAATCCTCCGGTTCCGCGTTCGGTCTCGGTGAGTTCGCTCACCTCTATCATTTCGGGTTGCTCGTGTTTGGCGATAACCATTTGGCAGATACGTTCACCGTCTTCTATGGTTTGTGCTTCGCTACTCATGTTGATGAGGATGACTCCTATCTCTCCTCGATAGTCGGCATCGATAGTTCCCGGCGTGTTGAGCACGGTGAGTCCCCGTTTCAGTGCCAAGCCGCTACGTGGACGTATCTGTGCCTCATAACCTTCCGGCAGTTCGATAAATAGTCCGGTGGGCAGTAGCCTGCGCTCCAACGGTTGCAAGGTGACCGGTTCAGCTAATGAGCAGCGTATGTCCATTCCCGCCGCGCTCTTACTCTCGTAGCGTGGCAACGGGTTCTTACTCCTATTGATAATCTTGATTGTCATATATCATCCTTTGTCACTTCGTCAAAATCTTTTCTCCACCAATACCCGCAGTCCATCTGGGACGATGCGAATATGTATGTCTTTACTCATCTCCACGGGGTCTCCGTCGATATGGAACGGACCGTTCTCTTCGCGTTCCAGGATGATGTCCTTAGCCCGATAGGTATCCATGAACATCGACTGGTCCAGACTCTTTGTGAATAGCCGTATGGCGAGTCCGGGTGCACCGAGCAGCGCGTTGCTATGCATGATGCATATGTCCATTTTCCCGTCCTGTATGCTGGCTTTGGGCGCTATACGTGCTTCATATCCCCACTGGCTTGCGTTGGCGAAGGTGATGAGGAAGGCTTTGGTGTCTATATCCTCCTCCTGTGTCTTCCCCTCAATGGTCGTGTGCTGACCGTCAAGCGCTTTTATACGATAACCCTTAGGCTCATAGGTGATGAAGTCTTTGATTACTTTCTCCAAATAGGTCTTGAATCCGCGACTGCCTGCTTTGTCGAAATGTTCGGCAATCAGAGCGTCAAAACCGGCTCCGCAGGTAGATATGAACATGCGCTCCTCGCCGTCCTGACCCTCCGCATCGATAGATGACGCGATGCCGTAGTCTACGCTGATGGGCTCCGAGTGGTTCAGCATCTCAATGGCGTTGTTGGCACGTAGCGGGATGTTGAGATGACGGGCAAAACCATTCCCGCTACCCATCGGGATGATACCCATGGCGGTCTTGGTGCCGCGCAACCCCCGCGCTACCTCGTTGAGCGTACCGTCACCGCCTACGGCTACTACGGCATCAAAACCCATCACGGCAAACTGATGCGCTAACTCGGTGGCATGACCGGCATACTCGGTGTATACTACATTCGCCATCCATTGCTCTTTATCCAATAACTGGTCAATGTATTTCGGCAGCTTACGCTTGTTCTGTGTGCCGGAAATGGGATTGATAATAAATGCTATATTTTTCATAAGTACGTATTTATGCAAGTTAAATCGCATGCAAAGATACAACAAAAAATCCGAATATGCAATCTTTTTGCCGAAAAAATCGTTTATGCTTGCATAAGGACGAGTTTGAGCGGCAAAAAGATTGTAGTTCCTTAGTCCTTTGTACCATGGTACTTTGTCTAAAGAGTTACGAACAAGACGCGCAATTTCCTGTTTTTTTCACTTGAATACATTATCTTTGTACCCGATTTGCAAACCTGCAATCATATGTTATACATCTGTTATTCTGTACATCTACAGCAGGTAACACCTTTGACATATAGTGCCGAACTCCCAGGGTGTTCCGAAAGGGATAACTCGCATAACGCTTGTCAAAAAAACAGGCGTAAAAGAATTTTTTCAACAAAAAGATTGTGTATTTGAATTATTTGTAGTAAATTTGCAGCACGAATTGCTTTAACCTATTTAAAAACCAATACACCATGTTTACCCAACAAGACATTCAACAGCTTGAAGCGCATGGCATTACGCTCAAGCAAGCCGAACAACAGATGGCTGATTTTCGCAGTGGTTTTCCTGCTCTCGACATCGTCGCCCCCGCCTCCACCAAGGATGGTATACTTCGCCTGACCAAGGCTCGTCAGGACGAGTATGTTGCCCTGTGGCAAGAGTATCTCAAGGAGGGACACTCCGTGCTTAAGTTTGTTCCTGCCAGCGGTGCTGCAAGCCGTATGTTTAAGAACCTCTTTGAATTCCTCGATAATGGCGTAGAGACGGATTTTGTCAAGACTTTCCTCTCTCATAAAGACGATTTTGCTTTTGGTCCTCAGTTGGAGGGAAAGGATGGTCAGCAGGCAGTTCGCTTCCTGCTGGAGGATATGAGTTACGGTAAGTTGCCCAAGGGACTGCTGCTCTTCCATAAGTATCGCGACGGAGCACGAACTCCCGCCTTGGAACACATGGTAGAGGGAGCCTTGTATGCTGCCTCAAACGGCATGGTGCGTATCCATTTCACCGTAAGTCACGAGCACCTGCCTTTGTTCCGCAAGCATATAGCCGACAACCTTAAACGCTTTGAGGATAAGTATGGTGTGAAATACGAAGTTTCCTTCTCCGAGCAGTCACCCGCTACGGACACTTTGGCAGCTAATCCCGACGGTACCCCCTTCCGTACGAAAGACGGCAAGTTGCTCTTCCGTCCAGGTGGACACGGCGCACTCATTCATAATCTCAACGACCAAGATGCCGACATCGTCTTTATCAAGAATATCGACAATGTGGTGCCGGATCGTCTGAAGAAAGACACGGTACGCTTCAAGCAGGTGTTGGCCGGTGTACTCGTAGAGGAGCAGCGTCGCGTTTTTGCCCGCCTGCAAGACCCGAACTTGAGCGACGAAGAGCGTCAGCGTCTGAAGCGTCCTATTCGTGTATGCGGTGTGGTGAAGAATACCGGTGAACCCGGCGGCGGACCCTTCCTTGTTCGTGAGGCAGACGGTTCCATCAGTCGACAGATACTCGAGTCCAGCCAGATAGAGGACAAGTCCCTCATGGCTAAGGCTACGCACTTCAACCCCGTTGACCTCGTATGCTCACTGCGTGATGCGGAGGGCAAACACTACGATTTACCTCAGTATGTTGACCCGCAGACAGGCTTCATATCTCAAAAGTCCAAGGATGGTAAGGAACTGCTTGCACTCGAACTGCCCGGTCTGTGGAACGGCGCTATGAGCCGTTGGAACACCATCTTCGTCGAGGTGCCCGTATCTACGTTTAACCCTGTAAAAACAGTGAATGACCTGTTGCGTGAACAACATCAATAAGTACGTGAACGATTTAAAGAACAAAGCATTTTTCTTCGACATGGACGGCATCCTCTTCGATTCGATGCCGTACCATGCCGAGGCTTGGGAGGAGATGGCTGCCCTCCACGGGCTTAATTTCACAGCCATGGATTGTTATATTCAGGAGGGACGCACCGGACAGGATGTCATCTCACACTGTCTTAGAGAAAAAGAACATCGCGAGCCTACCGACGAAGAGGTATGGGCACTATACCACGAGAAGACCGAGCGCTTCCGTGCTAAGGGACCGGTGCTGCCTGTGGCGGGCGTACAGCAGGTTCTCGACTATCTGCATGGCGCCGGAGCACAGATATGGGTGGTGACCGGCAGTGGACAAGACTCGCTACTGAAACATCTCAATGATACTTTCGGATTGCTTTTTGCCCGCGAACGGATGATCACCGCCTATGATGTCGAGCATGGTAAACCCTCCCCGGAACCTTACCTCAAGGCTTGGGAAAAGAGCGGACTGGGCAAGGAACAATGCTTCGTCATCGAGAACGCTCCCTTGGGAGTGCGTGCAGGCAAGGCTGCCGGACTCACTGTTTATGCTGTCAACACCGGACCGCTCAGCGACGAAATGCTCTATGCTGAACAAGCTGACCGCGTATTCCACACGATGGCACAACTGTTGGAATACCTTACACAAGACGACAATAATACAAAAAAATAAGAATTTATTTGTATAGTCGGAAAAAAAATTGTAACTTTGCAGCGGTATGAAGATGTACCAAGTACGAAGGATGAATAACGAATGATGAATTAATTATAACTCACTACCATTATGAAAAACATTCAAGTAACCATTTGTGCCTTGCTGATGTTGTGGAGCGTCAGTGCGGCTGCCCAAACTGAGAAGTATATCCGCTGTGTGGCGTTCTACAATTTGGAAAACCTTTTTGATACGGTGCACGACGAGGGTAAGAACGACTACGAATACCTGCCCGACGGCGGTATGAAATGGACGGGATTGAAATATCAACATAAGGTGAAGAATATGGCGTATGCCCTCTCGCAGTTGGGTACCGACGAGGATCCTCGTGGAGCTATGTGCGTCGGAGTATGTGAGGTGGAGAACTTGGGCTGTCTGCAGGATGTGGCTAAGAAATGTAAGGAATACGGGCGTAACTACGAGGCTATCCTTTTGGAAGGACCTGACCGCCGTGGTGTGGATTGCGGCTTCCTGTACAATCCCGAGATGTTCAAGCCGGTCAATGTCCGCGGTCACGAGTTGCATGCTCACTATGCCGACGGAGGACTGGTCAAGACGCGTTTGCAACTGCTCGTATCCGGGTATATATTGGGTGTGAAACCGCTGGAGAAGATTCATATCATCGTCAACCACTGGCCCAGTCGCTATGGAGGCGAACTGCGTTCACGTGCCACTCGCGACTCCGCTGCCATGCTCACCAAGAGTATTTGCGATAGTATATACCTCAAGGAACCGCGTGCCAAGATTATCATCATGGGTGACCTCAACGATGACCCCTACAATCACTCTTGCGCCGAGGTGCTCAAGGCACGTATGTACCGCGAGGAGGTGGAGGAACAGGGATTCTTTAATACCCTCTGGCAGAAGCTCGACAGGGGTATCGGCTCGCTGGCATACAACGGCAGTTGGAACCTCTTTGACCAAATCATCATCTCCGAGCCCTTCATGAACGAGAAACTGGAGAGCGGCAAGTGGTGCTATTGGAAGTCGCAGATTTTCAATAAGGACTTCCTCACCGTACAGGACGGTAAGGACAAGGGTACCCCGCTGCGTACCCATAAGGGTGGAGTATGGTTGGACGGATATGGTGACCACTATCCCACTATGATTTATCTAATTAAGAATAAACAATAACAATGACAGCAGTTCTGCAAAGAAACACGGAACCTATTCGGATGCGCAACTACGGACGCATCATCCAAGACTTAGTTGCTTATGCTTGTACGATGGAGCCCTCACCGCAGCGTGATGCCTTGGTGGTCCATATAGCTCTTTGTATGCGCCAGAAGAATGTGGCGTGGAACAAGGATCAGGATGCCGGACTCAATCGCGTCAAGGAGGATATCCAACGACTCAGTAATAATCGTTTGAATTGCAATTTCGAACTCTTCGAAACGCGTGTCATGCAGAGTTCCCAACAGCGGTACATGCCGCAACAATCTCCCAAGAGACGTAAAGCCAACAAATAAAACCAAGTATCATCTGTTTAATGTAATAAATTTGTATGGTAGTAGAATCCGGTCCTTTCAAAGTCTTTGCAGGAAGTCAGGGTGAAACCATTGCCCGCCAGGTATGCGAATATCTGGGTTGTCCATTGGGCAAGTTGATTATTGACCGTTTCTCGGACGGTGAGTTTTCCGCCAGTTTTGATGAGTCGGTGCGTGGACACTCAGTTTATCTCGTCCAGTCGACCTGTCCCTCCAGCGATAACCTCATGGAGTTGCTGCTGATGATTGATGCCGCCAAGCGTGCATCTGCATACAAGGTCATTGCCGTCATTCCCTATTTCGGGTGGGCGCGACAAGACCGTAAGGATAAACCCCGTGTGAGTATTGGTGCCAAGCTGGTGGCAAATATGTTGCAGACAGCGGGGGCTGACCGTATCATCACAATCGACTTGCACGCCGATCAGATACAGGGATTCTTCGATATCCCCGTTGACCACCTCTATGGCGCTAACGTACTGGCGCACTATGTGAACAACCTGCATCTGGATGACCTCATCATCGCTTCCCCCGACGTGGGAGGCTCCAAACGTGCCAGCTTCTTCGCGAAGAAGATGCACGGACTAACGGGTTATGAGGTACCGATGGTGATATGTTATAAATCGCGTGCCGGCTTCAATCGTATCGGCGAGATGCGCGTGCTTGGTGAGGTGGAGGGGAAGAATGTCGTCATCGTGGACGATATTGTAGATACCGCGGGCACTTTGTGTATGGCAGCCAAACTGATGAAGGAGGCCGGAGCCAAGAGTGTACGCGCTGTCGTGTCACATGGTGTGATGAGCGGACCGGCATGCCAACGTATCATGCAGTCGCAACTCGAAGAATTGGTGTTCACAGACACCTTGCCTTTCGACAAGGCTCGTTGTCCGAAGGTAACCGTGGTGTCGGTATCCGAGCCTATCGCTCGCACCATCTGTGCTATTCAGGAACATCGCTCTATCAGCGAACAGAATATCCGATAATCTATTATGAAGTGGAATAAGTCACGCCTGCTCATGGCAGGCATTGGGGTGGTATGCATGTGGGTGTTGGCAGCTTGCTCCTCGACGGGCAAGAAAGCCGCGCAGACTGTCACACGCCCGGATTTCTCGGGCGATAGCGCTTACCTTTTTGTGGAGCAGCAACTCGCCATGGGACCACGTGTCCCCAATGGTCAGGGACACACCGATTGTATCATCTTTATCGTGGAGACCCTCCGTCGTTTCGGTGCTGAGGTGACCCTTCAGAAAGGTACGATGCTCAACTATGCAGGGAAGGCACAGCCGGTGGTGAATGTCATTGGACGCTTCTTGCCAGACTCATTGGATACCCGTGTACCTTTTATTCTATTAGGTGCTCACTATGATACTCGTCCGTGGTGCGACGAGGAGGATGAATATCAGGACCGTTTCCATAACGTGCCGGGAGCTAACGATGGTGCCAGCGGCGTGGCTGTGCTCCTTGAGATAGCACGCCAACTGAGCATGCACGGAACACTCGTGCCGATCGAGATGGTCTTCTTTGACGTGGAAGATATGGGGACTCCCGATTTCTATACAGGACAGCAGCGTGAACATACATGGTGCCTCGGTTCACAACTATGGGCACAGCAGGCAGCCCCCGAGCAGTATCGATATGGCATATTGGTGGATATGGTAGGTGCTCCAGATGCCGTCTTCCCCCGCGAATACTACTCGATGCAATATGCTGAGAACTATCAGGAACAATTGTGGCGTCGTGCCCGCGAGTTAGGACATGGACGCTATTTCTCCGACGAGGCATCCTATCCCATTGTAGATGACCATTATTATATCAATTTAGCCGGCGTCCCGTGTGTGGACATTATTCACTACGAGGTACATTCCGGCACAGGTTTTCCTTCGTGGTGGCATACCCGCGAGGATGATCTGAGTAATGTGTCTGCAACAACCTTGCAGGCAGTAGGCGAAGTTATTATATCATGTCTGAACTAATCGTTATCAAGGACTTGCATGCCTCGGTGGCAGGCAAGGAGATACTTAAGGGACTCAATCTCACCATCGGCACGGGAGAGGTACATGCTATCATGGGACCTAACGGTGCCGGTAAGTCCACCTTATCTGCTGTGTTGACCGGTAATCCGCAGTACGAAGTGACAGGCGGCGAGGTATGGCTGCGCGGAAAGAACCTGCTTGCTATGCCGCCTGAGCAACGTGCGCGGGAGGGTGTGTTTCTCAGTTTCCAATACCCCGTGGAGATTCCCGGTGTGAGTATGGTCAATTTCATGCGTACGGCCGTCAACGAGCGTCGGCAGTATCAGGGACTGCCGGCCCTCTCGGCAAGCGAGTTCCTACGACTCATGCGCGAGAAACGCAAATTGGTGCAAATCACCGACAAGATGCAGGGACGTTCGGTCAACGAAGGTTTTTCCGGCGGAGAGAAGAAGAAGAACGAGATTTTCCAGATGGCAATGCTCGAACCCTGTTTCTCTATCTTGGACGAGACGGACTCGGGTCTGGATATAGACGCGCTACGTATAGTGAGCGAAGGGGTTAACAGGCTTCGCACGGCGGACAACGCTTTTATGGTCATAACCCACTATCAGCGTCTGCTGGATTATATTGTTCCCGATTATGTACATGTGTTGGCTGACGGTCGTATCGTCAAGACGGGCGATAAAACGTTAGCTCTTGAGCTGGAGGAGCATGGATACGCAGAGTTTGAATAAGGGAGAGTCGCTCGAACTGGTCTTGACCAACGAGTCGGCCGTACATAGGCATTTCGTGCAGCAGGAGGGGTCCCGTTTGCGACTCTTCCTCGTCAACCTCTCCACACCGGTGGATGCCGACATCACCATCGAGCAACTCGGTCCCCATTGTGTGAGTGAGGTCTATGCCCTCTGTCTCGGTCGCGGCGATGAGAGTAGCCGCATAGCTACCCACATGCGCCATCTTGCTACCGACGGCGAGAGCCGCCAGCTGATTAAGTTTGTTCTGCAGGATAAGGCGAAGGGGGAGTTCCTCGGAGAACTGCTCATCGCGAAGGACTCGCAGCGTGTCGATGCCACGCAGACGAACCGCAATCTCCTGCTCTCCCCAACAGCCGATATGCGGACACGACCCCAACTGGAGATCTATGCTGACGATGTGAAAGCGGGGCACGGAGCTTCCACGGGACAACTGGACGAGCAGGCAGTCTTCTATATGCAGCAACGCGGCATCGGCTACAACGACGCACGACGTATGCTCATTGCGGCTTTCCTTAAGGATGTGTTGGCTGAGATGACTGACTCCCGACAACAGGAGCAGTTATTGAACGCGATAGATAGCGTAATCGAGCAGGTTCAGTAGACTCTCTTTGGCACTGCTATCATGGAATATGGACAACGCTTGAAGGGCGTTGTCTTTTTGTTGTTGCATCTGTTTGTACGCATATCGTATGCCGTCATAGCGAAGCACGAAGGACTTAATCTCCTGCTCGGTGGCTACGATGTCCAGGGTGCTGTCTTTCTGGCTCAGACGCGTACATAGTCCCCGTATCTCCTCGGCTTCCGGATGTGGAGCACGCTGCAAGGAGATGAGCAGGGGTAGGGTAGCCTTACCGTCAACGATATCATGCATGGTGGGTTTGCCTATCTCCTCCGAGTCGGAGTAGTCGAGCACATCGTCTTTCATCTGGAAACACATGCCCAATGCCATCCCGAAGTCGCGCAGGGCAGAGGTCTGTCTCATCGTGCCGCAGGACGACTGCGCTCCGCTCTCCATGCAGGCAGCAAAGAGGCAGGCGGTCTTCTTCTCGATGATGCGCATATACTGCTCCTCGCTAATCCACATCCGGTCCGACTCATGCAACTGCAGCAACTCTCCCTCCGCCAGAGTCTGACTCATACGCGCGAAGACAGTGGTGATAGCGTTAGTCCTCAGGCCCGCAATAATCTCCATCACGCGGGAGAAAAGATAGTCGCCGGTCAAGATGGCGGTCTTGTTGTTCCACTGAGCCTGCACGGCAGCTATGCCGCGACGCACGGGACTATTGTCCACCACATCGTCGTGCAGCAGCGATGCCGTATGCAGCATCTCCAATGCAACAGCTGTGTCGATACTCTTGTCGGTCACACCGTGGCACATCTTGGCGGAGAGCAGCACCATCAGCGGACGCAACTGCTTGCCGCGACGCGAGTGGATATGCTGCAACACCTCACCCAGCAACGGGTTGCTGTGCTGTAACTCCCGGCGCATAGACTGCTCAAAGAGCCCAAACTCTTTCTCCACAGGACGGCGTATGTCTTCTATTGTGACCATGGTTGACTATTTCGGCTGCAAAGGTACGCTTTTTTTCTGATATAACCAAAATTGCGTCAATTTTTCCACATAAATATGTGGTAATTTTTGTAATTTTGCGCCGCATTCTAAATGGGGAATGCTTTTCCGACAATACGAACAATCTAAAATACTACACGAATGAAAGCTTTCATGGACAAAGACTTCCTGCTGCAAACAGAGACCGCGCAGGAGCTGTATCACAATCATGCGGCTAAGATGCCGATTATCGATTATCACTGCCACCTTATTCCGCAGATGGTTGCCGAGAACAAGCGTTTCGAATCCATCGCACAGATCTGGCTCATGGGCGACCACTACAAATGGCGCGCTATGCGTTCCAACGGTGTGGACGAGCGTTTCTGCACCGGCAAGGACACGACCGACTGGGAGAAGTTCGAGAAATGGGCGGAGACCGTTCCGTACACCTTCCGCAACCCGCTGTACCACTGGACCCATCTGGAGCTCAAGACCGCTT
>CAMHEP010000032.1 GCA_946184195.1 uncultured Bacteroidales bacterium
CATAGAAACGATAGTCCCGCAGTTCGTCGAGCATAATCTCGTAGGATGGGAAGTATTGCACCTGAGCATTTTCTCGGTCGTTCGCCCTACTCCATTCCACAAGTTCATCAATCGCCTGCAGGCATATCGCCTTGGATACTTGGTTTTCATGGAGTCCGTCTTTCACATGGCGAATAGGTGAGACTGTGAATATGAATTTGCATTCGCTGTATTTCTCGAGCATAGGTTGCCATAATTCAACAATCTCTTTGACGGTTAGTCGCCGGCGGATAAAGTCGGAAGAAGGTCGCTTCTGACAGTTGTCAACGACCTCACCGGTAGCCCTATCCACGTAGACCCAAGCCGTTCCGAAAGTGATGAAAAAAACCGTATATCCAGTCTGCGCAATCATGTCGTCAGACAGGTGGTGCACGATAGAAACAGGATTATAGAGTGTGCCGAACGGGTTGATATCGGCATGTAGATACCGGCGCTTCATCATCTCTCCTATCTCGGAGGAGAAGCAAGACCCCAAAAGTAGGATATAGTCGTTGTACCCGATGGAAAAACGGGAACGGGGAATTGCTATTTCAGTAAGTAGTTTCATTATTCAAAACGCAACACTTGAGCCGGACTGATACGCGTGACTAAAGCGGAAGGCAGCAGCAAGACCAACATGCTGACAGTGACCGCCGCGAAATTCACAAGCAGCCATCCCCAGAACGAAAAGAGCACCGGCACATAACCGACATAATAAGTAGCCGCATCCAAAGGTATGAGATGCGTGAAATATTGAATGCACATGAGTCCGCACCCGATAAGATTGCCCCACAGCACCCCTCTTCCAACCAGCATAAAAGCCTCGACAAGGAATATCTTACGGAGCGTACGATTGTCCATTCCCAAAGCCTTCATGGTACCGATAAAGGGCACAGAGTCAAGGATAAGGATAAGGAGGCCGGATATCATAGAAAAACCTGATACGCAAAGCATTAAGATAAAGATAATCACTACATTCATATCCAGCAGGTCGAGCCACATGAAGATTTGCGGATTCTTATCGAGGAGGTTCTGCACAAAGAAAGCATTGCCATCGCTATCAAAACGGTTAGCGGTGATGAAGAAGACCCGTTCGTCCACCTCCTCAAGATGGTTGACATCATCTACCCGTATCTCTATACCGGAGCAGCGGGTTGAATCCCATCCGTTAAGTTGACGCAGTCCGTCAATAGGAGTAAGCAAAAAGGCACGGTCGAAATCTTCAAAGCCGGTCTCGTAGATACCACAGACATGGTATCGACGGACACGCACATCGTCTCCGACAAAATAACAAAGCAACGATTCACCTACCCCGACCTGCAAGAGCCGATGCAGCGTCTTAGAGAGCAATACATCGCCGACGGAGTCCGGCATGGAGCCCTCGCGGAGGTTATGTCGGAAGAAATCCCAAGCGGACGGTCTATCAGCCTGAAACAGAGGCATACCTTTGAGTACAACCCCCTGAAAAGAATCCTGAGTTTTAAGTATACCGGGTTTCGTGACAAAGGGGTCTGCATATACCACGTGTTCAACGCTTTGCAGTCTTTGCAGGAGCGTGTCGGAGGGCGATATATCACGCAACTCGTAGGTGTTATTATTATCAAAATTGACTACCTGGATATGCGATGAAAAGCCGGCAACCTGTTCTGTCACCGTACGTTTAAAACCGAGGACAACAAAAACCGTCAAAAGCATCACCGCAACGCTAATCATCACTCCGAGCAACGCCACCCGAACGGCAGGCCGCGCATGCCGCTGCTCGGCTTGTTCCGAGTAGAAAAGTCGATTGCCAAGAGCCCAAATGGTAGATTTTTGCATTGCTTAACTGATTTTAACAGGTATGATTTCGCTTATGGCACACTTATTGTGGCAAAAAGGACAGAATGTACCGTCTTCTTCATATAGTATTGGTTGCACTCATGCTGTCGCTTAGTGTACATGGTGAGGGACTATCCCAGCCTCAGCGTACACCGGAGGAGGTTGCGCGTAAGCAGACTGCCATGCTCTGTCGTCACTTAGGATTGAGGGACAGCATTCAGAAGGATACGCTATACCGCATGCACCTCAAGTATGCCCGAATGCGTCAGATCTCTCCCGAACGCAATACCGAGCGTCGCGATCAGATGGACGCAGAGTTACGCGGTATCCTGACCCCTGAGCAATACGAATCATTTATAACCTATATCCGCACCAATCCTGCGCCTCGTCAACCGAATAGCAACATACGCTATCACGGCCCAAAAGCTCCCCAGCAATAATCCCCCCACAATGTCGCCCGGGTAATGAACACCAAGGTACATACGCGACCAACAATTCATCCCTACCCACAACATGAGCCACCATACATGGTGGCTATATTTATTATATAGCATGCAGAAGAGCAGGCTCAGTCCCATTGTATTGGCAGCATGTGAACTCACAAATCCGAATCGTCCTCCCCTGTATCCGTTCACCACATGAACCAGTCCGTCCAACAAGGGTTCCCGCGCCGGACGCCAACGGCATACAGCATGTTTGATAAGTCCCGATGTCCAGTCAGACAGTCCCACGACAGCTACCAAAGCTAATGTCAGCAGCAAGGCACGTTTCCATCCGAAACGCCACCACAACAAGCCGATGAGCAACAAGTAAAGAGGAATCCAAGTCAGTTTACCGCTGATTATCCACATGACGTTATCAGCCCACACGGCATTCCAGCCATTGATGGCAAGCAGCAAAGCCATATCGAAGTCAACAAGTTCGTACATCGTTCTTATTCTATTAACTAAGTAGGACAGCGGTGTGACAAGCCACTATAGCAGCCGTCTCGGTACGCAAACGGGATTCGCCGAGGCTGACGGGCACAAAAGCATTATCCAGAGCCTGATGAATCTCGTCGGCAGAGAAGTCCCCCTCGGGGCCAATAAGAATAACCAGACTACGATCACTCTCCTCCCGATGACGCACTATCTCATCGCGCAACTCGTGCTTATCCTCCTTGTAGCAATGGGCTATATACCGTTCTTTCTCCTTGACCGCCCGCATGAAATCAGTGTAGGGTGTCAGTTCATTCAGTTTGGGCAGATAGGGTGTGAGGGACTGTTTCGCAGCAGAGAGGATAATCTTCTGCAGACGGTCAATACGTAGTTGTTTACGCTCCGAGAAGCGACAGAGTAAAGGTGTTATCTCGTCCACCCCTATCTCCGTACATTTCTCCACCATCCATTCTACCCGCTCGACGTTCTTAGTCGGTGCGATAGCGATATGTATATATCCCTTATGGTGCGGTTGTTGTTTCTCCTGAGTAAGAATCTCGAACTCGCAGTGCTTCGGATTGGGATTGGTGATACGTGCCGTATAGGTAGTGCCACACCCATCGGTAAGCAGAATCTCGTCGCCACGCGTATATCGCAACACACGGACACAATGACCGCTTTCTTCCTCGCTCAAGCAGTGAGATGTCTCAATATCAGGTGTATAAAAGAGATACATGAGTGCAATTATAGATTATTCTCCTTGAGTCGTTCGGCGTTCTCAGCCACGGTGAGGGCATCTATGACCCCCTGAATATCTCCATCCATGAAGGCAGGCAAGTTGTATATCGTGTATCCGATACGATGGTCCGTGATACGTCCTTGCGGATAGTTGTACGTGCGAATCTTGGCACTGCGGTCACCCGTGGAGACCATCGTCTTGCGCCGCGCGGCAATATCATCAATATATTTCTGATGCTCCTTATCGTATATTTGTGTGCGGAGGCGAGAGAGAGCACGTTCCTTATTCTTAGGCTGGTCACGTGTCTCGGTACACTCGATAAGAATCTCCTGCACCTCACCGGTATTCGGGTTCTTCCAGTTATATCGTAGTCGCACGCCGGACTCTACTTTATTCACATTTTGTCCACCGGCACCACCCGATCGGAATGTTTCCCATTTAATCTCTCCCTCGTTAATATGCACCTCAAACTCATCTGCCTCGGGTAATACAGCCACCGTAGCAGCCGAAGTGTGTACACGACCTTGTGTTTCCGTAGCCGGTACTCGTTGTACACGGTGCACCCCACTCTCGTACTTGAGCGTGCCATACACATTGTTTCCCGTGACGGAGAAAATGATTTCCTTGAATCCCCCCACCGCACCTTCGGACATGGATGATACGGCATACTTAAAGCCCTTCTGCTCAAAATACTTGGTATACATACGAAAAAGGTCCCCTGCGAAAAGGGCAGCCTCGTCACCTCCGGTACCGCCACGTATCTCCATGACCACATTTTTACCATCTTCCGGGTCTTGCGGCAGGAGCATGAGTTTCACCTCTTGTTCCAAATCGGGGATAGTAGGTTCTAAGCGCTCTATCTCAGCGCGGGCCATCTCCTTCATCTCCGGGTCGGACTCGTTATAAAAGAGATCTTTCGCCTCGGTAAGGTCGTTGACCGCTTTCTTATACCGTGCTGCAGCATCAAGCACACGCTCCAAGTCGTGATACTCACGATTCAGCCTCACATAACGCGCCTGATCAGCAATGACAGAGGGATCCGTGATGAGCAACGATACTTCGTGGAACTTAGCCTCAAGGCCTTCTATCTTATTCAAAATATCCATATGCTTGCAAAGTATTTTGTAGCAGACTGACGATAGTCATCGGTCCGACTCCCCCCGGTACGGGCGTGATAAAACTACATTTAGGAGCGACCTGTGCGAAGTCCACATCTCCGACAATACGATAACCACGCGGTGAAGCGGCATCTTCGATGCGCGATATGCCCACATCTACGACGACAGCACCGGGCTTAACCATGTCGGCGGTCAAGAGTCCGGGTTGCCCCGCAGCCACGATGATGATATCCGCCGTGAGACAAAGGTCACGCAGATTGCGCGTCTTACTATGACAAACGGTCACCGTAGCATCGCCCATAGCAGCGGCACTCATATTCGGCAGGCTCAGATACGGGCGCTGCATGAGCAACATTGCCATCGGTTTACCCACGATATTAGAACGTCCTATAACGACCACGTGTTTTCCTGCGGTCTCTATACCATAACGATTGAGCAGTTCGCGTATTCCTCGTGGTGTCGCGCTAATGAGAGATGGTTGTCCTAAGGCAGTACGTCCTATGTTGACACTACTTAATCCGTCAACATCCTTATGCCAGTCGATAGCTTCACTGACTTTCGACTCATCAATACGGGTCTTCGTTCAGCATATGCACCGTGTCAAGCAATGCAGCCTCGGAGACCTGCTCATCCATCTGCACTTTCTCCGCCTCAATACCCACCTCGGCACAAGCTTTCAGTTTGTTAGCCACATAGGTCTCGCTGGCAGGATTATTGCCCACCTGTACGATTACCAAGTGCGGAGCACGTTGCCCCGCAGCGAGCAGCGCGTCTATCTGCTGCTTAAGTTCGGCACGAATAGTAGCTGCTGTAGCTTTACCGTCTAAAAGTGTCATAGTGGTGAATGTTTTAGCGGCGGCGGAAATTCATCTGCTGCACACGACGCATCATCTTACTTGTCTCAGCAAACTGCTTGAGGAAACGGTTCAGTTCCACAATACTGGTTCCGCTACCTTTGGCAATACGTTCCTTGCGGCTGCCGTTGATACAAGCAGGGTTAGCACGCTCGTAGGGTGTCATACTGCCAATCATCGCTTCGATAGGTTTGAAAGCGTCATCGCTGACCTCAACGCCCTTGAGAGCCTTATCCATCCCCGGAATCATGCCCATCAGGTCCTTCATAGAACCCATTTTCTTGATTTGCTGTATTTGACCGAGGAAGTCGTTCATATCAAACTGGTTCTTCGCAATACGTTTGCTGATACGACGTGCTTCCTGCTCGTCATACTGTGCCTGCGCACGTTCCACCAAGCTGACCACGTCACCCATACCGAGGATACGGTCAGCCATACGTGCCGGGTGGAAGACATCCAGTGCATCCATCTTCTCACCGGTACCGATGAACTTGATTGGTTTATCAACTACACTGCGAATAGAGAGTGCGGCGCCACCACGTGCATCGCCATCCAATTTGGTAAGTATGACTCCGTCAAAATCCAAACGGTCGTTAAACTCCTTGGCCGTATTGACCGCGTCCTGACCGGTCATAGCGTCGACGACGAAGAGTGTCTCCTGCGGTTGCACCGCCTCCTTGATGGCAGTAATCTCTTGCATCATCTGCTCGTCCACTGCCAGTCGACCGGCAGTATCAATGATGAGCACATCGTACCCGTAGGTTCGAGCCTCACGGACAGCATCTTTGGCTTTCTTGACAGGGTCTGATTCTTCCAATCCCAAGTACACCTTTGCCCCCACCTGTTCACCGAGTACACGCAACTGCTCAATAGCAGCCGGTCGATAGACGTCGCAGGCAGCAAGCATCACTTTCTTACCCTTCTTTGTTTGCAGATATTGCGCCAGTTTAGCCGCATGTGTTGTTTTACCTGAACCTTGTAAACCTGCCATCAAGATGATAGCGGGCTGTCCCTTAAGATTGATTTCGGTAGCCTCACCACCCATGAGTTTAGCCAACTCATCGTGCGTAATCTTTACCATCAACTGCCCTGGACGGATACTGGTCATCACGTTCTGTCCGAGTGCTTGTTCCTTCACACGGTCGGTAAACTGCTTAGCGGTCTTGTAGTTAACATCCGCTTCGAGCAGTGCCTTACGGATGTCCTTGACAGTCTCGGCAATGTTAATTTCGGTGATACGTCCCTCACCTTTCAGGATCTTAAAACTTCTCTCTAATCGTTCGCTTAAGTTATCAAACATAGGTTAAAAGTATTTACGTGATAAATAGCGTGCAAAGGTACGAATAAAAATTGGATTTTGCAAGAGTGAAACCCATTTTGCCATCATTTTGGACGTGGAACATTTTTTTCGCAGCCCCGTAACGTCCCCGTGACGTCCCCGTGACGTCCCCGAACACTCCCGGAAAAACAGTGTGTATGAGACACTATGGCAGAAGTTAGAAAAAGTCATAAAAAAAGCGGCCCATGCCTTTACTCGAGAAAACTCCTAAAAATAGGATTTGAGATGTAGAGTGCCTTTGTAATCCGGCTACCTCATCGCTATCGTCGTGAGACGAGTCTCGGCGTAGAGTACCGGCGCGCCATTGGCAAACCAGAGGTCCCTTGATGAATAATCTGTTGAGTTTTCCGGTCTCTTGGCAAGTTGCCGCTATAAACTATATGTATTAGAACCTATAATCCGCTGTCTACATATGGAATCCCAAGGTGAAGACCACGCGGTGCGTGATAGGTCGCATATCATAACCCTCCAAAGCGAGTTCAAAGGGATATAGAGTCTGTTTCTGCCAGCGGGCGCTGTATGCCAACTGTGCAATGATATATCTGCCGCGGTAACCGAACGCGACGGACGCATTCTGTGACCATTTAGGACAAATAGTCTCAGCATCGGTGCGCACATCGTTATTGAGAAGCGGGTATACGTAGTCAGAGCCATAAAACTCACTCTCGAAAGCATATCCGGCATTCAGATACAGTTTATCTCGGAAATTTACTTCGCCACCCACTTTGATAGTGTGACGGTTTGGCATATTTTTCCAATGAGTAAAATCATATTGGATATTTAATAACGCACGGTCACGCAGTTGGAAAGCAATGGCAGTAGAGGTGCGCAGAGGCATTGAGAATGAGCGATCGGTATAGCGATTGCGCGGTGCAAAACTTGAAAAATTATACGTTGTATCCGCCAGACCGGCACGCGATTGAGTGATGGAGCTATAGAGCGATCCCTCATGCGTCGTTGTGAGTGACATAGCTGACGGTGTCTGCAAGCTGAAGCCAAAGCGCAACCAACGCATTGGTCGTCCGATAATACCGATAGCACCATTCACCCCTACTCCGTTCTGGGATAGCGAGTTAGTGAGGCGAAGACTTGACCTTGGCGTTGCAGTGCCAGGCGAGAAGGTCTCTCGATAATAAGTCTCCTTGCGATAGGACAGCGAAAGGATATTCAATCCCAGTCCCACGTACCATTGGTCGTCAATATTAAGTGCATAATCGAAACTATAATGGTTGACATAGCCGGATTCAGACATTTCCAGCGACTGTGAGACGGGGTCATTGGATGTTTGACTGTGCCATGGCTCATCCACCTTACCGGTTTTATCGTTAGCCAATATCATATTAGCATCACGCCCCATAACAAGCAACCAACTGAGTTTACTGTTATCCCACACATCAGAACGCATCGTCATATCCGACATGCCGGTGTAAAAATCGGTCTCTACCACGTCATTAGCAACAGCGTGGTTGTACATCACATCTGTGATGGACGAGTTATTCTTCGCTGTGCCATAGTAACGTCTATCAAAAGTACGGAGACGCTGGTATCCAATCATGAAATTATGGGCTACCACACGTCCGGCGGCACTCTTGTCAATAAATGGGAAAACGATAGATGCCTGCGTGGGTATGCAACGATTAGCAGCCTCAGTAGCAGAAGCTCCATACTGGTGGGTACGATCGAATTGTGCATCCAGAGTAACCATTGCCTCCACACGACGATACAGACCTAATCCCGCCGGATTGTCACGCATGACGGAACTGGGGTCACCGCCAATAGCGGTCATAGCCCCCGACATACCCACATAACGTGCCGTACCCACGATGTCGCGATCGGAGAGGACCGCCACATCGCTTGCCACCGCTGTTGTCAGAGTTATGACAAGAAGAGTAAAGATGGTCAGTTGTCGTTTCATTGTCGTATGTAGGTTTAACGTTTAATGATAACACGCACTGTATCAGGATGCTGCTCTCCGGTATCGAGGATATATACCTTAGGAGTGCCTGCTTTCGGAGAAGCGTTATTCTGAATCTGTGTACTCGCCGGAGCAGACGTTCCGGCAGCCTGTGTGGAACCGGATATGGAAGATGTGGAACGCTCAGTGGAATATGTCGACGTTTTCTTAGCGGAATGGCTCCCAGCGCCACGCCAATAGTAGACGTCATCAACAGCCATGAGTGTCGTCATGGTAACCGTCATTGCCAAAAGGAGTACATATCGTTTCATAAAAACATTTTATCTAAATCCGATGATATGACGCACCTCTTCGATAGTTTGGCGAGCACGTTCATGTGCTCTCTCAGCCCCTTCAGCCGCTACCCGGGAGAGGTAAGCCTCGTCGGCACTAAAGGCTATGATTTTCTCACGAATAGGAGCACAGAAAGCGTTTATGTCGGCCGCCAATTGTTTCTTTAAATCACCATAACGGATGGTCATATTGTTGTATTGGTCGTCAAAGTATGCGTATGTATCCGGCGTAGAAACCAATTCCATGATGGTGAATAGGTTTGCAATCGGCTCGGGTTTCTCCTGATTGAGACGTTCCGGTCCTGAATCCGTCACGGCACGCATCACTTTCTTCTTGATAGTTGCCTCGTCGTCGCAAAGATAGATACAATTGCCTTCACTTTTTCCCATCTTTCCCGTACCATTTAGTCCAGGTACCTTAACTGCATCCTTGGTATAGTGGAATGACTCCGGCTCCTTAAAGTATTCAATATTGTATATACGGTTAAAGCGGCGTGCGAAAAGACGCGCCATCTCCATATTCTGTTCTTGATCCTTACCTACAGGAACCTTGTCTGCCTTGTGCATGAGTATGTCAGCCGCCATAAGACAGGGATATGTGAGCAATCCAGCGTTCACATTGTCGGGTTGTTTACGCGCTTTCTCCTTGAATGAAGTGACACGCTCCAACTCGCCCAAGTAAGCGTTCATATTGAGGTATAGATAGAGTTCCAATACATCCTTGACATCCGACTGGATGTAAATAGGTGCTTTCGCGGGGTCAATGCCACACGCTAAATACTCCGCTAAGATAGTACGTACCGATTGACGGATATTCTCCGGCGTAGGATGCGTAGTGAGAGAATGCCAATCTGCGATAAAGAACATACAATCATACTCATCCTGCATGCGTACAAAGTTCTTCACAGCACCGAAGTAATTACCTAAGTGCAAATTACCAGTCGGTCGTATTCCAGAAATAACTCTTTCCATCCTCATTACTCCTTCTCTAACTCAACGGGCAAGACGCGATTAATCTTCTGGTCCAATGCCGTTAATGTCTCTGTATTTGCCACTCCCGGAATCTCCTGAATCTTAGAGTTCAACAGGTGCATAAGATGCTTATCATCCTTCGCATAAAGCTTAATGAGCATTGAGTATGCCCCCAGAGTAAACTGGCTCTCCACCACTTCGGGAATTTTCTCCAACTCAGCCGAGACAGCGTTATAAAGATTACCTTTCTCAAGCGTGATTCCCACATAGACACAGAGGTTATACCCCATCATTTTCGGGTTGACCTGATAGCCTGAACCGATAATAACCCCACCATCAAACAGTTTCTGCACACGCTGATGGACAGCGGCACGACTAACTCCGCAGAGCTCCGCAACGTCACGGAACGGCATTCGGGCATTTTGAGTGATAATACGCAAAATCTTGCGGTCTAATTCATCTATCTTTTCCATGTTTTCATGTAAATGTGGCGCAAATTTACAACAAAAATTGCATATCTCCAAATATTTTGCTACTTTTGCACTCGAAATTATCATTTTTTCAAACATTTTGTCAAAATTCATGCCAAATGGAGAGATTAGACGATTACATAGAAGAACACAGTTCCTCAGAAGATAACGCATTACGCGAAATCAATCATACCACCTGCCTTCAAGTGATAAATTCCCACATGTTATCCGGTCGTGTACAGGGGCGTCTATTGAGTTTGATCAGTCATATGATACGACCTCAACGTATCTTGGAATTAGGCACGTATACCGGTTATTCCGCGCTATGTTTGGCAGAGGGTTTGGATCCCCAAGGTGAACTTATCACCATTGAGCATAATGACGAATTAGAGCGGCGTATACGTCATAACCTCAGTCTAAGTCCTTATGGAGTGCGAGTGCACCCGGTTATTGGTGATGCCAAAGCCGTCATTCCGACTCTCAGCGGCATGTTTGACATGGTATTCATTGATGCAGACAAGCGTGAATATATGAGTTATTACGAACTCATATTTCCGCTGGTGAGAAAGGGCGGATTTATCTTAGCCGACAATACACTTTGGGACGGGCATGTCATTGACCCCAAATACGATAAAGACCCTCAGACCTTAGGACTGAGAGCCTTTAACGACTTTATTCGTGACGACCAACGCGTAGAAAAAGTGATACTTTCGCTGCGCGACGGTCTCACAATCATGAGAAAAATCTAACCATACGTTTGCGTAGCATTAACCAGTCTAATGCCATGGTGTAACTAATCGTCATTGTTATTCCATATAAGATACGGTGGAGACGATACATCGTGTCGGAGTCTACTATGTCAACCGCAGTTTCGGGAATAGGCAACCACCAACTGCACGCGATGATGATTATATCACAAAGTACCATCACTTTACCCAAGGAGATACTTCTATAGCGGTTGACAATCTTAGCAATGATATCGGTTCCGCCCGATGATCCGTTGTTCAGCATAACAATACCTAAACTTAGGCCGAACACCACACCTCCAACTATCGCAGCAGCAATAGGATCGGCTATGATAGGTGTGGAGGCTATCGGAATGACTCGATACCAGAACGCCAAGACCAACACTCCGAAGATAGTACGCACACAGAACTGCCACCCTACCGTCCATGCCGCTATAGCTAATAGCACAGCATTGATAACGAGTGAACTAAGCCATATCGGTACCGCCCCCCTATACTCGGGAAAGGAGTCGGGAAAGACACCCGATGTGGCATAGTAGATAATTGAACATATTCCTGTCAAACCGCCTCCCACCACATTATGAGGGATAAAAACACGGTTCACCATCCATGCGAACGGACAAAATGCCGCCACTATCAGGATGTATGACAAGATTGTACGATAAAGTGGACGTAACATCTAAATGAACCTCTTAAAAACGCGCGATCAGGTTTCTGTCACCATAGCCATTGTCAACACGTGCCACAGGTATCCAGAATTTATTCGCTGCCACCCACCCTGCAGGATATACAGCCTTTGAGCGCGGATAAGCATGATTCCACTCATCGGCTACAGCCTCATATTCGGGGTGTGGGGCATTGACAAGCACATTATCTTTGGCGTCTGCACGTCCTTCCTCTATCTCCCGTATCTCCTCCCGGATAATGAGCAATGCCTCGATGAAACGGTCTAATTCTGCTTTTGACTCGGATTCTGTAGGTTCTACCATCAACGTACCGTGTACAGGGAAAGAGAGTGTGGGAGCATGATAGCCGAAATCCATCAGTCGTTTGGCAATATCTGCCTCGGTAATACCAACCTGATGGAACTGACGGCAATCCAAAATCAACTCGTGGCCTACCCTGCCGTTTTGACCGGTGTATACGATACCATATGCGTCTTTCAGTTTGGCAGCCATGTAATTAGCCGAGAGGATAGCCGCAGCGGTAGCTTCCCGCAGTCCCTGCTCACCCATCATACGGATATATCCGAATGAGATAAGAGCCATATTGGCATTACCTGCCAATGATGAAGAGACTCGGTTAGTGGTGGCAGAGGGCAGATATTCACGCAGTGCCTTGGTACAGCAAACAGCACCCACACCGGGTCCTCCGCCGCCATGAGGTGAAGCAAAAGACTTATGCAGGTTGAGATGGCAGATGTCCGCACCGATAGTAGCAGGGTTCGTGTAGCCTATCTGCGCATTCATATTGGCACCATCCATATAGACCAACCCACCATTCAGATGGATGATATCACACATCTCGCGAATAGCCGTCTCAAAGATACCGTGCGTAGAGGGATAAGTAATCATACAGCCTGCCAACACCTCACGGTTTTCCTCGGCTTTAGCCCGCCAGTCGTTGAGGTCGGTATTGCCACCTTCGTCACATTGCACTATAACGGGAGTGAAGCCCGCCTGTGCACAACTGGCGGGGTTCGTGCCGTGCGCCGATGCCGGGATGAGTAACACATGACGTTTCTTGTCACCATTTCTCCATAAATACTCGCGTATGGTCACCAGTCCCGTATACTCTCCCGCAGCGCCACTGGTAGGTTGCAGGTTGCAGGCATCAAAGCCCGCCTCAAT
>CAMHEP010000033.1 GCA_946184195.1 uncultured Bacteroidales bacterium
AGTAGCACCTGACTCATAATCAGGGGGTCCTTGGTTCAAGCCCAAGCGGGACCACGCAGAAGATTTATAATTTGCTCATAGATAAGCGGTTATAAATCTTCTTTTTTTGTATACAGAAAGTTTGGCACGATATTTGGAACATGTAAGGCAACTATCTGCTTACCGGTGCAAATAGACGGTATTAAGTCTCATAAACGAGGGACATAATATTAGGAAACAAAAGTATAAACCCATTAAAAAACCCAAGAACAATGAAACGGATTTTATTATTTAGTTTAGCGTGCCTGATGGGACTCAGTACTATCTCCGCACAAAAGGCGCAAGACAAGGTCGAGAAGAAAGGTTTTGACGAGAAGCAACGTATCGAGCTACTGACCCAGAAGTATATTGCCGACTTCGGACTCGACGAGAAACAAGCAGCCCAATTCCAACAGATATACCGCGACTATCGCAAGGAGATGGGGCAAGCATTCAGGAAATACAAACCGCAGAAGCCGGTTGAGGGAGAACAACTGAGTGAGGAAGATATTGCTAAGCGTATAGAATTAGGCTTTGAGCAGATACGTGTTACCACAGATATACGCGAGCACTTCTACAAAGAGTTTCAACAGGTGCTCAAGCCGTCACAAATTGAGAAGATCTTCCGCGACGAGCACCACGGCAAGATGCATAAACCGGACGGCAAGCCGGGTGAGCAGAAATGCGACAAAGCCAAAGACGGCAATGCGGACAAGCATAAAGGGGATAAAGACAAAGACGGTAAGAAGAAAGAAGGTAAGAAGTAAAATACCGAAAGGGATTTACCCCCCTTATGCCCGAAAAGGCGTTTCCCAAGTGGGGAGCGCCTTTTTGTTGTGAAGAAAGGAGTAAGAATAAAGATATTAGCGCGTACAGTTGTGGCAGATGGGGATAGAGTCTGAGCCATGAAGCACCGCACGATAGAAATCCGAGGGATTGGTATAGCGAGAGTCCCGAGGGAGCATGAACGAATGGAGTCCTCGGGAGGCAGGCTCAGCCTGTAAGATATTACCGAAAGCATAGACAGCCGACTTGTCAAAGCAACAGGGGAGAATATCTCCTGTTGCCGTAATGACACGTCCAAACCAAAGACGCCGGCAGGGGGTAAGACCGAAAAGACGTGCCCACAGGCGCTGCAGGAAGGGACGCTTGAGACGATAGACGAGTGTGGAGGAGGCAGAGGTTTGAGAGTTATTGTTTATCCGTTCATAGCGGGAATAACGAGGGTTGGAAGGCATGAGCGTATTGCCATGCTCAAAGTTATAAAACTGCGCGGTCTTGAGGGTAAAAGTGTCGGCACCTAAGTCACGATAGGTATGTCGAAGCGTATCCCATTCGTGTTCATTGGAGCTAAGGGCAAGGCACTGCAGTTCGATGACCGTGCTTGCATGGTGTCGCTCTTTAGCGGCACGCAGGAGATGTATGGCATCCCGCACCTTATCCACAGCCCCCCCCACCCGATAGGACGAGTAGGATGCCTGAGAAACTCCATCCATAGAAACAATGATACGAGACAATCCTGCAGCAACCAGACGGTCGGCAAGGTCAGGTGTCATGGCCTGCGCATTGGTCGAGATGATGACATAGAGTCCTTCGGCACGTGCAAGCCTTACCATCTCAGGCAGATCCCTATTGAGCAAGGGTTCGCCCTGAAAGAAAAGTTGGACGGTGAAAGCATAAGGCGCTATGTGGGCGAGGATATGCTGATAGTCCGCAAGAGAGAGGAGATGACGATGTCCAGAGGACTGAGAGCCGTCCGACTCGAAAGGCGAGTGTATCCTGTTCGCCATTCCCACCGGACATTGGGGGCAACGCAGCTGACAGAAGTCCGCCGGTTCGATACTGACGAACACAGGCTCATGATGCACAGAAATCACACCTGCCGTGCTGAGCCAATAAGACCACTCAGCACGGCAGAGGTTAGTCAGTCTGGAAAGCAGATGCCTCACGTGTCCGAACGATGGCAAGATTACTTATGAGCCTGTACGGGAATCTTGTTGACACGACGCTCGTGTCGCCCACCTTCAAAATCAGTAGAGAAGAAAGCGTTCACGACCTCCAATGCTTTGGGAACCGTGATGAAACTGCCCGGCAGGCAGAGCACGTTGGCGTCGTTATGCTGACGAGCGAGTTTAGCCAACGGAGTATCCCAGCACAGAGCAGCGCGGATACCCTGATGTTTGTTAGCCGTCATCGTGACTCCCTGTGCCGACGAGCAGGTAGCAATACCGAAATCATACTCGCCTTTCTCAACAGCCTCCGCCATGGGATGTACGAAATCCGGATAGTCGCAACTCTCGGTTGAGTAGCAGCCGAAGTCTTTCACCTTCACACCGTTGTCCTCAAGAAATAACCGCACTTTCTGTTTCAACTCAAAGCCGGCATGGTCGCTTGCCAATGCCACACGCAATTCAGAATAGTTTTTCATAATATATCGTTCCTTATAAAATAATTATCTCAGACACAGAACACCTTCACCAGGTTAGCAAACATCAGCTGGACGGCAATAGCCAAGACAATGACGCCGAAGAACTTACGAATGATATACAGGGATATGGGGTTAAGATATTTAGTGAGCCAATGTGTACCGGCCAGCACTGCCCAAAGCACAAGCATACAGACCACAATAGCGAGCAAGAGATTGATCATGTTATAGTCGGTTGTAAGCGATAGCAGCGCTGTGAAGGCACCGGGACCGGCATACATAGGGAAAGCCAGAGGCACAAGGTCGCCGGAATTGCCAAACTCGGGCGTACGGAAGAAGACAACATCCAGCAGCATCTCCAATCCCATGAGGAAGATAACAAATCCGCCTGCTACGGCGAAATACTCAATCTTGATACCGAAAATCTTCATCACAAGGTCTCCACCCAAGAGGAAGACACAAAGGATAATCATGGAATAGAGGCAGACGAGCCAAGGATGAATCTTTGTGCCCCTTTCCTCCATCGCGATGGTGATAGGCATATTACCGATAGGATCAATGATAGCAATGAGAAAGACAAATGCACTCACCACTTGCCATAGGTCCAATGTTCCGAAAAAAGTCTGTAAATTAGCCAGCAACATAGTCAATCCTCCGTTGTTTATTCGATTAGGCTGCAAAGATACAAATTTTTGTTATAATATGCAAATTCAGGAAAATATTTGTCGATTATTTGTATATTTGCGTTTTTTTTTCTACCTTTGCAAACAAATTCCGAATTATAACTCAAAAAATAAGATACAATTTTTATGATTAACTCTCAAGACATTAAGAACGGTGTATGTATCCGCATGGACGGCCGTTTGTACTTTGTGATTGAATTCCTTCACGTTAAACCGGGTAAAGGTAACACGATTATGCGTGTAAAATTCAAAGATGTAGTGGATGGTCGCGTACTGGAGCGTCGTTTCAATATCGGCGAGAAGCTGGAAGATGTACGTGTAGAGCGTCGTCCGTATCAGTACCTCTATCAGGAGGGAGACGACTACATCTTCATGAACCAAGAGACGTTTGAGCAAGTGCCCATCGCTCACGACCTTATCACAGGAGTAGACTTCCTGAAGGAAGGTTTTATCTGCGACGTGGTGAGTGATGCCTCCACCGATACGGTTCTGTTTGCAGAGTTGCCGACGAAGGTAGAGTTGGCTGTTGCCTATACGGAACCGGGATTGAAGGGCGATACCGCCACCAACACGTTGAAGCCCGCTAAGTTGGAGACCGGTGCCGAGATTCGCGTACCTCTCTTCATCAATGAGGGTGAGATTATCCGTGTAGATACTCGCGACGGCAGTTACTGCGAGCGCGTTCGCTAATCATCGTGTCTGAGCCGGTCTATATGGCGCGTTGCCTTGAGCTCGCGCAGCTCGGGCAGTACTATGTAGCACCGAACCCCATGGTCGGTGCTATATTGGTAAGTACGGACGGACGTATCATCGCCGAGGGATGGCACCGCCAGTGGGGCGGTCCGCATGCCGAGGTGAACTGTTTTGCCGACTATGACGAGCAGGTCAGTCAGGGTAAGGTGTTACCTCTGACAAGCGAATGTACGATGTATGTGAGTCTGGAACCCTGTAGTCACTACGGCAAGACCCCACCCTGCGCAGACCTGATTATCCAACGCGGCGTCAAGCGTGTGGTTGTGGGGCTACCGGATCCCAACCCGCAAGTGGCAGGACGAGGAATTGAGAAACTGCGCAATGCCGGTATCGAGGTAGAGGTAGGTATGTTGGAGCAGGAGGGACGCGAGCTAAACAAGCGTTTCCTCTGTCTCCATGAGAAGAAACGTCCGTATATCATCCTGAAGTGGGCACAGACCGAGGACGGTTATCTGGACTACGAGCGCCGTCTTATTCACACCGATAAAGGATGGCAAGCAGAGGGAGAACCTCTCGTCATCAGTAACGAGACGACCAAGCAGTTGGTGCACAAGATGCGGGCAGAAAACATGGCTATCATGGTGGGGACCCGCACAGCCCTATTGGATAATCCGGGACTCAAGACCACTCGTTGGAGCGGTCGTAACCCCATCCGTATTGTGCCCGATAGGCACGATGTGATACCGAGGGACAGTAAGATATTCTCACCCGACGCCGAGACCATTGTTTATAAGGAACGTACTGATTGGCCATATATTGTGGAAGACCTGGCAAGACGCGGTATACACTCGGTAATGGTAGAAGGCGGAGCCCAGCTTCTGGCACATATTTTGGAGACAGGGTTATACGATGAGATACATGTAGAGGTAGGTCCCCCATCCGGTATCAGCGCCGGTGACGGAAGAAAAGGAGTACCTGCGCCGGCAATCCGTCTGCCGCGTCAACCGCAAGCCCTCATCGGCGGGAATGCCCTATATGAGATACGCAAAACCAACCAATAATGAAAAACAAGATTCTCCCCATACTGATTGTATTGACCGCTATGACCATGAGCGGTTGCGACTATATCGCCAAGCGTTTCGCCCATAAACATCAATCCGGAACCATCGTGGAGGCATATGGTCATTACCTCTACGAATCCGACCTTGTGCCGGTGCTGTCAGGACTGAGCGGAGAAGATAGTATACGGCGGAGGGAACAGTATGTGCACGATTGGCTGATGGACATAGTGCTATACGAGACTGCCAAGGACCGTGCTGACGAATCCATAGAAGCGATGGTGGAGGATTATCGTCGGTCGCTCTATATCCATGAATATGAGCAACGTCTCATCGCCAAACGTATGCAGACGATGCTGACAGACAGCATGGTCGAACAGTTCTACACCGAACATTCCAACCGATTTATACTGAAAGAAAGTATCGTGAGAGGAGTATTGCTCATCGTTCCCAATGATGCACCGGATATCAATAAGGTAAAGAAAGAGCTGCAGCAGATGGACGAGACCAACATGGAGACTATTGAGAAATATGCCTATCGGTATGCCGGAGGCTATGAGCTGTTTCTCGACCGCTGGATTACAGCCAATCAGCTATTGACACACATGCCTTTCGAAAAGAACACACTGAACAAGGAACTGAGGTACAAACAGCAGATTGTTCTCAGCGACTCACTATCCACCTATATCCTACAGGTGACAGACAAGTACCTGCAAGGCGAAGTGATGCCGTTGGACTATGCCCGCCGCGACATAGAGCCTATCCTCATCAACCAACTGAAGAAAGAGTTCCTACGAAAAGAAAGTGATAAACTCTATCAAGACGCTATACGCTATAAACATATACAATTCTATGAAAACTAAATATTTAACTATATTCCTACTTTTGTCGGCACTCACATTGTCTCACGACATACAGTCAGCAGGCAGTGTGATTGACGAGGTGATATGGATTGTCGGTGATGACGCTATCTTGCGCAGCGAGGTAGAGGAAGAGCGTATCCGTGCCCAATACGAAGGACAGCAGATATCCGGCGACCCTTACTGCGTCATCCCCGAGCAGATAGCCGTGCAAAAGCTCTTTCTTCACCAAGCAGAGCTCGACTCCATCGAAGTGAGTGAGTCCACGGTGAGCCATCAGGTAGACATGCGAATGAACTACTATATCTCGCAGATAGGCAGCAAGGAGAAGATGGAGGAATACTTCCGCAAGACAAGTAGTGAGATTCGTGAGGAGATGATGACCAGTGTGAGGAATCAGATGATTATCCAGCAGATGCAGCAGAAGCTGACCAGTCACATCAAGCCATCGCCTGCTGAGGTGAGACGTTTCTACAATGGACTGAGCGAAGACTCTATCCCCACCATTCCGGCACAGGTAGAGGTACAAATCATCAGCTTTGAGCCACCTGTTCCCGTAGAGGAGACCGAGCGTATCAAGGCTAAGTTACGCGATTTCACCGACCGTGTGCATGATGGTAAAGCCGACTTTGCGATGTTAGCACGTCTCTATTCGGAGGACACGGAGAGTGCCAAGCGTGGCGGCGAATTAGGTTTTGTGGGAAAAGGACAGTTGGTACCGGAGTTTGCCAATGTAGCCTTTAACCTATCCGACCCCAAGCGTGTGAGCCGTATTGTTCAAACCGAATATGGTTACCACATCATCCAACTTATCGAGAAGAAAGGTGACCGTATCAACTGCCGTCATATCCTATTGCGTCCGAAGGTGCAAGCCGGCGATAAGATGAAGGCACTTGCCAGTCTGGACAGTATTCGTCAGAACATCATTGATACCGTCTATACCTTTGAACAAGCCGTCATCCGTTATTCACAGGACAAGAACACCGTGATGAATGCAGGCAAGATGACCAATCAGCAGACAGGAAGCAGTAAGTTTGAGTATAAAGATCTGCCACCCGAGGTAGCCAAGCAGATATACACGATGAAGGAGGGAGATATCTCGCAGCCCTTTGTGATGATGGATAATGCCAAGAACAAAGATATCTGCGCCATTGTCAAACTACTCACCAAGAATGATATACACAAAGCCAACTTGGTAGACGATTTTCAGGTGATACGTCAGATGCTGGAACAGAAACTATCGCAGGAATATATCCACGACTGGATTCTACAGAAACAGAAAGATACCTATATTCAGATTGATCCCGCCTGGCGGGGTTGCGATTTTGAGTACCCCAATTGGATACACGATTAAGGGACAAAAAGACAAAGTACTAAGTGACAAAGGGACAAAGTAGTAAGTAATAAAGTAAAGAAGTGACAAAGTACAAAGTATATTTACTAAGTATATTACTTCCGTTGGTATGTCTTCTTAGTATGAAGGCACAGAACACGGTAATCCTCGAGCACTCGGAGACGCTGAGTTTCGATGAGCGTCGCATGCCGGATGCACAGATACTGCGTGGAGATGTGCGCTTCCGTCACGACTCCGCCTTGATGTTTTGCGACTCGGCATATTTCTTCGATAAGACCAACTCCCTTCACGCTTTCGGACATGTCCGTATGGAGCAAGGCGACAGTCTATTCGGTTTTGCGGATAAGTTATACTACGACGGGAACGCTAAATTTGTACGTTTTCGCGATAATGTGAAGATGATTCACCGTGCGACAGTGTTGACGACGGACAGTCTCAACTACGACAGGCAGCGGGACTTAGCGTACTATTACACCGGTGGCACGATAGCAGACTCGCTCAACACGCTCACCTCCATATGGGGTCAATACCACACCCCCTCGTCGCAAGCCACATTCCGCCGTGAGGTGAAGCTGACACACCCCAAGTTCCTAATGCTTGCCGACACCTTAGGGTACAACTCGAAGACCAAAATAGCCGATATCTTCGGTCCGACCAAGGTGGACTACGCCGGCGAGACAGAGATATTCTCCAACCGCGGTTGGTACAACACTTTCACAGAGAACTCCATGCTACTCGACCGTTCGGTCATCGTTCAGAAGGGGACACAATCGCTCACGGGAGATACCATCTTCTACGATAAAGTACGTGGTTTCGGACAGGTATTCCACAATATGGCTATGACCGATTCAGCACAGAAAATCACTCTGTATGGCAACTACGGTGAGATGTACGAGGTGGGCAGACACGGCTATACGACCGATAGTGCGCTGATGGTGGAATGGTCGGACTCGTTGCACTTCTCGTATCTCCATGCCGACACGCTCTACACGGAGAATGCACCCTATATATACCGCGACAGCCTTGTGGAGAAGGATTCGGTATATAGGCAGGTACGAGCCTTTCACAATGTGCGCATCTACCGTGATGATATGCAGGCACAATGCGACTCGATGACCTATAACGGATTAGACTCAGTCATCACTCTCTATATCGACCCCATCTGTTGGAGTCAGGAGAATCAATTGAGCGCAGACAGTGTGCTGATATACCTCAAGAACGGCGCAGTGGATTACCTTCATGGAATGGGTCATGCTTTTGCTGCCAAGCAAGAGAAAGACAACCTATTCGGTCAGATGGCAGGCAAGGAGATTTATGCCTATATCCAGGACGGTCAACTTCATCGTGTGGAACTGACCGGCAATGCAGAGACCATCTACTATCCTATTGATGAAAGCGATAGCACCTATGTGGGAATGAACCGCACCATGAGCAGCTATGTGAAGTTCTATTTCGTCGATAAGAAAATACATCATATCTTATTCACCGCACAGACAACCGGTAAGCTTTATCCGATGGACCAAATTCCCCCATCGGAGGCAGAACTGAGCGGTTTCTTCTGGGCAGAGAGCGAACGTCCTCACCGTCCGGGCGACGTGTTTGAACACCCCGTACATATTCCCCGTCCCGGCATGGCGGTAAAGAGCGCGGTGAGCAGTGCTACGGATAAGAATGCCATAAAAAAGAAAAAGAAGAAGAAACGTAATAACGAATTATGAAACGTACATTTAGTATCCTATTTTGCCTTGTGGCTGCCATAGCCACGATGACGGCTCAAGACGAGCATGGTGTTAAGCAGGCATTCGGTGTCACAGTCGGCTATAACGGAACGGCATATCGCGAGAACCTTGCTACAAGTATCGAGAATATAGATAACACGACCTTGCTGCATGGTACGAAAATCGGTGTTGTTTATGATGCAACTCTTATCAAAGGTTTCGGCTTCAGTTTAGGACTCAACTATAACTTCGCTGCTAACCTGCATAAATATGACGATGCCGGCTATAAAGGCAAGGTGAACATGCACCAATTGGAGATACCCATCGAATGGCAATATAAGTTTGAAGTCGCCGAAGATTTGTATCTTATCCTCTATACCGGTCCGAATATTGAGGTTAACCTATCAAACAAAACTCGCTGGTACGATAGTACAACGGGCAAGAACCTACTTATGATGACAGCCAATAACCTCAGCACGGATAAAATGTTCACCTACACTGAGTTTGTGTCCACAGGCAGACAGAATCTTGGTGAATGCGGTGTGGACGATTATGCATACAGCCGTCTAAACCTAATGTGGGGTGTCGGAATCGGATTGCAATACGGTCGTTTCTTTGTTCGAGGCGGCTATGACTTCGGACTTCTCAACGCCTACAAGAACGACAGGACGAGTACAGATGACAAGATTCTTGCCCGTCAGGACCAATGGCAAGTGAAATTAGGATTCTATATCTGGGACACTGAGCACTAAGATGATACCCAAGGAGACGATAGAACGCGTATACTCAGCCGCGAAGATAGAAGAGGTGGTAGGTGACTATGTCAACCTCAAGCGTCGAGGCGCCAACATGTGGGGACTCTGCCCGTTTCACAACGAGAAGACTCCCTCCTTTGCTGTGTCTCCGAGCAAGGGAATCTTCAAATGTTTCGGTTGCGGTAAGTCCGGTCACTCTGTCGGTTTTATCATGGAGGTGGAGCAATGCAGTTATACCGAGGCCATCAAACAGATAGCCAAAAAGTATCACATTGAGGTTCAGGAGCGTGAGCTCACCGCCGAGGAGCAGCAACGTCAGGACGACAAAGAAAGTATGTATGTGGTCAATGATTTTGCTAACCGCTGGTTTCAGGAGCAGCTCTGGGAGAGTGCGGAAGGGAAAGCCGTGGGACTGAGCTATTTCCGTGAACGCGGACTTCGTGAGGAGACCATCCGTCATTTTCAATTGGGCTACTCGCCGGAGAAAGGTAACCCCCTGACGACCGCACTCAAGAAACAAGGTTTCACCGAGCGTTATATCATCAACGATGCGGAGACCCGTATCGGTACCGGCGTAAGCGGCAAGAGCGAAGACGGACGTCTGTACGACCGTTTCCGTGACCGCGTTATCTTCCCTATTCACAGTATATCCGGCAAGACCGTAGGTTTTGCAGGTCGTATCCTGAAGAAAAAGGAGAACGTAGGTAAATACGTCAACTCTCCGGAGTCGATTATCTACTCGAAGACCAACGAGTTGTATGGTCTATATTTCTCGAAGCAAGAGATTGTACGTCAGGACTTATGCTATCTGGTGGAAGGTCAGATGGACCTTATCTCGATGTATCAGTCGGGCATCAAGAATGTGGTATGTTCGGGTGGTACAGCACTGACAAAGCCTCAGATACGTCTCATACGCCGTTTCACGTCGAATATCACGGTACTCTATGACGGCGATGCTGCCGGTATCCATGCGGCACTCCGAGGTATAGACATGTTCCTGGAAGAAGGTTTCAATGTGAAGGTTGTCCTATTGCCGGACGGCGAGGATCCGGACTCATATGCCCGTAGCCATAACGCGTCGGACTTCATCGAGTATATTCAGAAGAACGAGACGGACTTCATCCGTTTCAAGACTCGATTGCTTGGTCAGCAAGCCGGTAGCGACCCGCACAAGAGGAGCGAACTAATCAAAGATATCGTGACCTCCATTGCTCAGATACCCGACCCTATCACCCGTTCTGTCTACACAAAAGATTGTGCCGACCAATTACGCATCAGCGAGCAACTGCTTAACCGCGAGGTCATTCGTCTGCGCAACGACAAACGTACAGAGACCATAGAGCAGCAACAGCGGGCAGAGCAACAAGCCCATAGTCAGGCGCTGGCGGAGGAGGCCGCCCCGACCGCCGACACTGCGGACGACAAGTCGACCATCCCGGTAACACAGGCAGCCCCCATGTCCCGCCAACAGGCTAAACTAATGGAGAACTTTGCCAATCTGATACAAGTCATTATCCGTTATGGCGAGACCCCGCTTTACCCCCGAGGAGACGGCAGTAAATACAGTGCCGGCGAGTTTATCATCCTGCAGTTGCAAGGCGACAACATCAGTTCACCGAATGCTCTCTATCAGAAAGTGATTGACGAATTTATGGCTCACAAGGACGAGGAGGGATTTAAGGCAGAGACGTTCTTCAAGTTCCATAGCGATGTGGAAATCAGTCGACTCGCCGTGGAGATGATTGCTGATAAGTACCAGATAAGTCGCATTTTCCAAAAACAATCGGTCAGCGAAAACATCACCGTTCAGGTCAAGCAACAATCGACCGAGGAGATGTTGGTGGAGCTGGTCCCCCAGTTGCTTCTGGAGCTGAAATACACCGTCATCAACGACCGTATAGACCAGTTGGAGCAGACCCTGAAGAAAGCTCAGGAAAGCGGCGATTGGGAACTGATGAAGGAACTGCTTGCCGGTCAACCCCAACTGCTTGCCATCAAGAACGAGATTGCCAAAGCATTAGGCAACCGCGTCATCACCAATTAACACAGACAATCACTAAAAGAAAAAGCATCCACGATGTTATTCGACAGTATCCTATACGGTCCTATTCACTCACGCCGATTGGGCATATCGCTTGGTATCAACCTCATGCCCACGACACATAAACTATGCACCTTCGACTGCGTTTACTGCGAATGCGGTTGGAATACGCCCGTCAGTCATCCCGTTTTACCCGATGTAGATGAATATGAGCATGCTTTGGAAAGTAAGTTACAAGCCCTTCTGCAAGAAGGAGTCACTCCCGATGTGTTCACTTTCTCCGGTAACGGTGAGCCGACGTTACATCCCAGATTTGCAGATATCATGCGTATCACGGTGCGGCTGAGGAATCACTATTTCCCCACCGCCAAGATATCCGTATTGAGCAACTCCACGCAATTAGGCAGAGATGATGTCGTTGAAGCGCTGAAGCTTGCCGACAACCGCATCCTCAAGCTCGACTCGGGCATAGACGAAACCATGCGACACATCGACCAACCGGTTAACAAGGCATTGACCGTAGCGCAGATTGTGGAGTGGTTGCGTCCGTTTGACGGCGATTTCATCCTGCAGACCTGTTTCCTACGCGGTCAACACCGAGGACAAGTCATCGACAATACGACACCTGAAGAACTGTCAGCATGGTATCAGATGGTAGAGCAGTTGCATCCGCAGCAGGTGATGATTTATGTCATTGACAGGCAGACGCCGTGCCCCACGTTAGAAAAGATTTCCCGCGAGGAGATGGAGGCCATTGCCGCACCGTTAAGGGAGCGGGGATATTCGGTTAGCGTTTCCGCCTAAAGGCAACCGTTTCTCTCCTCTAAGACCTCTTTATGTTACGTTTATGTTACGTTTATGTTACGTTTAAGCCGGGTACCTGATGAAGAGGAGATGAAGAGGAGACAAAGAGGAGATTAAGAGAGGACAAAGAGGATATTGAAAGCAAGCCGACGGCAGGCCAAGATAGGACGTGAACGGTCAATGTGGCAAGAAAGGATACGACAAAAGGGGCTACCCAATGGCAGCCCCTTCGTTATGTTAGAAGGTCACAATTCTAAAAGAGAACCGGCGACACTTAAGCGAGTTTATTCACGTAGATTGCCAACTTCGATTTGAGGTTAGCAGCCTTGTTGCGGTGAATAATGTTACGCTTAGCGAGTTTGTCAAGCATCGAACTTACCTTGGGCAGCGCTTCTACAGCAGCTTGTTTCTCGGTGGTAGCACGCAGGTCGCGCACAGCGTTGCGAGCGGTTTTAGCATAATAATGATTGTGAGCCTTACGGGTAGCCGTTTGGCGAATACGTTTCAAAGATGATTTATGGTTTGCCATCTTGCAGTAATTCTTTTATTAACTAATTAATTATTCAAATATCAAAAGTAGCCTATAGCAGAGTCGAACTGCTCTTTACAGAATGAAAATCTGTCGTCCTAG
>CAMHEP010000034.1 GCA_946184195.1 uncultured Bacteroidales bacterium
GTTTTCAGCCGTATGCTGACAACGGGTAATGTGCATATGTTCATTGCGGATGTCAATTATCCACTGGTACTCACCCGCAAGATAGCTCCTATCAAACCTTATGTCTACGTGACCGGACAGGCCAAAGCGGCATTTGTATACAATATCAATCAGCGTTTTGTATTGTGTTTCAATGGAATAGTTAACAACATGCGTTTCCGTTCAAAGGATAACTTTATGGCTATTAATGGAGGAAGTACAGTGGAATATCCGGAGATAAGTCTCCACCTGAATACGCTGGATTGGAATGCGGTATTGGTATTAGGAGTTCGTTTTTTGTAATATTGGTAATCCTTATTATATATGTCAGCAACCAAATGGATATTAGGAGCCCTGGGCTTTGTGATGGGCGGACCTATCGGCGCGATTGTCGGTGTGGTGATGGGAGCTCTCTTTGACGGAATCACGGGCATGTCTGTCTATTCGTCGCCGAATGAGTCGAGCGATGCAGGTGGCCGCTCTTTCAGCGGAGCGAGTCGTCATGTGACAGGCGGGGATATACGAATAACTATCTTGGTGTTAATTGCCTGTGTGATGAAGGCAGATGGTAAAGTGCTGAAATCAGAGGTCACCTTCATCAAACCATACCTCCTCCGCTGGTATGGTGAAGAAGGTGCCAAACAGGCACTACAGGTGTTAAAACAACTATTGGAGCGCGATATGGACTATGCTACCATAGCTGCTCAAGTAAAGGATAATATCAATTATTCCAATCGTCTGGAGATTGTTAATATCCTATTGCAACTCGCTTATGCGGACGGAGAGATAGATTCGTCAGAGCTTAGGATGATAGAGCGTATAGCAGCCGGCATGGGTGTAACACCGACTGATGTACAATCAATGACAGCTCTTTATATGAAAGGACGCGATGCCGATTGGGCATATAAAGCACTGGAGATAGCATCAGATGCTACGGATGATGAAGTGAAGAAAGCATATCGTCGTATGGCTATGAAGTATCACCCCGACAAAGTCACGGATGCCGCTCAGGAGGTGAAGGACAATGCCACCGAGAAATTCCGTGCTATTCATGAGGCCTATGAGCATATCAAGACAGTGAGAGGGATAAAATGATAAGTGGGGTAGGCAAATCGTAGATAAATTTGCACATATCGTCGAAATTTACTACCTTTGCAACCGTTTAAGTGCATCAAACAGCATAACATTTAATACAAACAAATATAAAATCAATTACAACAATGATTATTGAAAAAGTTCATGCACGTGAGATTTTGGATTCACGTGGTAATCCTACGGTAGAGGTAGAAGTTAAGTTGGAGTGTGGTGTAATGGGCCGTGCGAGTGTTCCGTCCGGTGCCAGCACCGGTGAGAACGAGGCTCTGGAGCTTCGCGATGGCGACAAAGGTCGTTATCTGGGTAAAGGAACACTTAAGGCAGTTGAGAATGTGAACACCAAGATAGCTCCTGCAATCATTGGTATGTCTGTTCTTGAGCAGCGCGCTATTGATGCTAAGATGCTTGAGCTTGACGGCACTGCAACCAAGTCTAATCTCGGTGCTAACGCCATACTGGGTGTGAGCTTGGCAGTAGCCCATGCAGCAGCGGCCTATTTGGATATTCCTCTGTATCGTTATTTAGGTGGTACGAACGCCTATGTTCTGCCCGTTCCGATGATGAATATTATCAATGGCGGTGCACATAGTGACGCTCCTATCGCTTTCCAAGAGTTCATGATTCGCCCTGTAGGTGCTCCTACCGAGCGTGAGGCTATCCGTATGGGTGCAGAGGTCTTCCATGCTTTGGCTAAACTGCTCAAGAAACGTGGTTTGAGTACAGCAGTGGGCGATGAAGGTGGTTTTGCTCCTGCACTCAATGGTATTGAGGACGCTCTGGATAGCATTATCCAAGCTATCAAGGATGCCGGTTACGAACCCGGTAAGGATGTGAAGATTGCCATGGACTGCGCTGCCAGCGAGTTTGCAACATGCGAGAACGGCGAGTGGTTCTACGACTATCGTCAGCTTAAAGATGGCAAGAAGAAAGATCCTAACGGTAAGAAACTGACAGCTGCTGAGCAGATTGACTACCTCGAGCAACTGATTACCAAATATCCTATTGACTCTATCGAAGATGGTCTCGATGAGAACGATTGGGACAACTGGGTAAAACTGACGGAGCGTATCGGTGACCGTTGCCAATTGGTAGGTGATGATTTGTTTGTAACCAATGTGAAGTTCCTTGAGAAGGGTATCAAGATGGGAGCTGCAAACTCCATCCTCATCAAGGTTAACCAGATTGGTTCGCTCAGCGAGACTCTGGATGCTATTGAGATGGCTCATCGTCATGGTTATACCACTGTAACCAGTCACCGTTCGGGTGAGACAGAGGATACTACCATTGCAGACATCGCTGTGGCTACTAATAGTGGTCAAATCAAAACCGGTTCGCTCAGCCGTACCGACCGTATGGCTAAGTATAACCAACTGCTTCGTATCGAGGAAGAACTCGGTGCACGTGCTCAGTACGGTTATAAGAAACTGCGTTAATCGCACGCTCTCGCGCGCATGTACATGCGCGATAGTATTTATATGGAAAAGGACGCTTTCGAGCGTCCTTTTCCAAAACATCCCTCTCTCAATTATTTCTTTATTGTATGAACAAGATTTCCAATACCTTACTTGTGATAGGTCTTATTGTATTGCTTGCAGGTGCTATTCTGACGTTCACTGCGTGGCACGAGTATGCCAACTATGTGCTAATAGCCGGAGCGGTGCTTGTTATTCTTCGCGGATTCTTTCGTCATCACGATAAGTAGGGATCCAAAATGCGTATCTATTTTATAGGAAAATTCTATAAAAATTGAAAAAATATTTGTATATTTCGCAAAAAAGACGTATTTTTGCGGTCGATTTTTGAATTCAATCGGATTAAAAATAAAAAACAGAGTCAAAACGACGTTAAAATACGTAAACGATGGGAAATTTACGATTTGATGCATTGCGTCAGGCGATGGCACATACGCCCGTTGCCGTGGCGCCAATAGGCGATAAGGTGAAAGACTTCTTTGCGAGGGATGTCTTTACCCGAGACAGAATGAAGGAATATATTGCCGCTGATGTGTTGGAGCAACTCTTTGACGACGTGGATAGCGGCAGGACTATTCATCGCGAGATAGCGGATAGTGTGGCTATCGGCATGCGTAAGTGGGCAATGGACCATGGCGCTACTCACTATACACATTGGTTTCAGCCCTTGACCGGTGGTACCGCGGAGAAGCATGATGCATTCTTCACGCTCAATAAGGACGGAGTTCTGATGGAGGAGTTCACCGGTGATGCCTTATACCAACAAGAGCCGGATGCCTCCTCCTTCCCCAACGGAGGTATTCGTAATACCTTTGAGGCCCGCGGTTATTCAGCTTGGGATCCGTCTTCTCCGGTTTTCTTGATAGGTGATACGCTTTGTATACCTACCGTTTTTGTGGCATATACGGGTGAGGCTCTTGACTATAAGACACCGCTTATCCGCTCTACTGCCGCCTTATGCCGTGCGGCTCGTGAGGTATGTCAATATTTTGACAAAGGGGTGAAGCATGTACATGCTAACTTGGGTTGGGAGCAGGAGTATTTTCTTGTGGATGAGGCCCTATACCATGCCCGACCTGACCTCATGTTAACGGGTCGTACCCTCATGGGACATGCCAGTGCCAAGAACCAGCAGTTGGAGGATCACTATTTTGGTGCCATCCCCGAGCGTGTTCTGGCTTTTATGCGGGACCTGGAGAATGAGGCATTGTGTGCAGGAATACCTGTTCGTACCCGTCATAACGAGGTGGCTCCCAATCAGTTTGAGATGGCACCTGTTTTTGAAGATGTCAACCTTGCCAACGACCATAACCTGCTCGTTATGTCTATCATGGACCGCGTAGCGCAGCGTCATCATTTCCGCGTACTCTTGCACGAGAAACCCTATGCCGGCGTTAACGGCAGCGGTAAGCACTGCAACTGGTCGCTACAGACCAACACCGGCATCAACCTGCTGGCGCCGGGCAAGAACCCCTATCAGAACCTGCAGTTCGTTACCTTCCTGGTGAATGTGCTCATGGCCGTGCATCAATATAACGGCCTGCTGAAGGCCTCGATAGCCAGTGCTACGAACGAGCACCGCCTGGGCGCGAACGAAGCACCACCGGCTATCATCAGCGTCTTCCTCGGTAAGCAGATTAGCGAGGTGCTCGATAAACTGGAGCACGCTACGGCCGAGGAGGCTATCATCATCAATGCCAAGAAGGAGATGAAACTCGGTGTGGCCAATATTCCCGAGATTCTCGTCGATAACACCGACCGCAACCGTACTTCGCCCTTCGCCTTCACCGGCAACCGTTTCGAGTTCCGTGCGGTGGGTTCGTCGGCCAACTGCGGTGCTGCTATGCTGGCACTCAATGCCGCCGTGGCAGAGCAGCTGCTCAATTTCAAGACCGAGGTGGATAAACTCATGGAGAAGGGCGAACCCAAGGAACGTGCACTCTTCGCCGTTATCCGCAAATATATCGTTTCGTGCAAGGCCATTCGCTTCGACGGCAACGGTTATAGCGAGGAATGGAAGGCCGAGGCGGCCCGTCGCGGATTGGATTGCGAGACGAACGTGCCCCTGATCTTCGACCGTTATCTGCTGCCCGAGGTCGTCAATATGTTCCATAAGACGGGTGTGCTGACCGAGGCCGAACTGCATAGCCGCTGCGAGGTGAAATGGGAGACCTACTCCAAGAAAGTGCAGATCGAGAGCCGCGTGATGGGCGATCTGGTCATCAACCACGTGCTGCCGGCTGCCAAGCGTTATCAGACGATGCTCTTGCAGAATGTGCTGGCCGTTAAGCAGGTCTTCTCTGCCGACGAGACGGCTACGCTCAACGAGCAGGACTACACCATCATCCGTCAGATAGAGAGCCACGCCGGCGCTATCCTGGCCGGAGTGGATAAGATGACCGACGCACGGCATAAAGCCAACCGCCAACCCGACGAACGCTCCAAGGCTATCGCTTACCACGACACTGTCCTGCCTGTCATGGCCGAGATACGCGAACACGTGGATGCACTGGAGATGGTCGTGGACGACGAATTGTGGACATTGCCCAAATACCGCGAACTAATGTTCGTACATTAATAAGCAACACATGAAGGTCCTTCCTTTCATAAAGATGCACGGCCTGGGGAACGATTACGTCTATATCGATTGTTTCCAGCCCGCTACAGCTACTCTGTTGGCACACACCGACATAGCGGCTTTGGCGCGCCGTATATCGGATCGGCATCTGGGGGTAGGGTCGGACGGATTGGTGCTGATAATGCCCGCCCGCAAGGCAGACGTGCGTATGCGTATGTTCAATGCCGACGGGTCGGAAGCGCAGATGTGCGGCAACGCGGCACGCTGTGTGGCCAAGTATGCCTACGAGCATGACCTCTGCGCCAACCCGATGACGCTGGAGACGGCCTCCGGCGTGCGCCGCCTGTGGATGGAACTGTCCGCTTCCCAACGCGTGAATAATGTGATGGTGGAGATGGTTGTTCCCGAGATCAATCGCCGCACCCTGACGCTCGGCAGCGAGGTGCAAGCCTACGTCTATGTCAATATAGGCAACCCCCACGCGGTCATTTTTGTGGACCAACTCCCGAACGACCAAACGCTGAATACGCTCGGCCCGCTATGGGAGAAGCACCCCGATTTTCCGGAGGGCACCAATGTGGAGTTTGTCCAAATGCTCAACCCGCACGAGTTGCGTATGCGCGTGTGGGAACGCGGCACGGGCGAGACGATGGCGTGCGGTACAGGCGCTTGTGCGGCTGCCGTGGCGGCGATGCGCCTTGGTAAGGCCGAGCGCGAACTGACCGTCCACTTGCGTTTGGGCGATCTGTATATCCAATGGCCCACAGACGACAACCCCGTCTATCTGACCGGTCCGGCCACCGAGGTGTACCGCGGTGAATACTTTATGGAATAGCATACAATGAACATAAATAGCAATTACCAACAACTCAAGGCGCAATACTTGTTCAAGTGTATTAGCGACCGTGCGGAGGCCTATCTGGCCTCCCATCCCGACCAGCGCTTGCTGCGTATGGGGGTAGGGGATGTCACGCGTCCCTTGCCGCACGCTATCGTCGAGGCAATGCAGCAGGCGGCGGGCGAACTGGGCAATCCCGACACCTTCCGCGGCTACGGACCCGAGGAGGGATACGAGTGGTTGCGCCAGTGTATCATTGACAACGAATATACCCCACACGGCATAACGCTGGATACCGACGAGGTCTTTATCGGCGAGGGCGCAGGTAGCGACCTGGGCAACCTGAGCGAACTGTTCGCTTCCGACAATAGGGTGGCTATCCTCGACCCCACCTATCCCGCTTATACCGACTCCAATATCATGGCAGGTCGTGCCATCACCTTTCTCCCCTGTGTGGCTGAGAACGATTTCGTGCCCGAACTGCCCAAGCAGAAAGCAGATATCATCTACCTCTGCTTCCCCAACAACCCCACCGGCATTGTGCTCACCCACGAGCAACTCCGGCGATGGGTGGATTACGCGCGCCAAAACCGCAGTATCATCATCTTCGACGCGGCCTACGAATCGTTTATCCGCCAACCCGGTATCCCCCATAGTATCTACGAGATAGAGGGAGCAACGGAGGTGGCTATTGAGGTGCGCAGTTTCAGCAAGAGTGCCGGCTTCACTGCCGTGCGCTGCGGATATACGGTCGTTCCTAAGGCTACCGGCCTGCAGGCTATGTGGCTGCGCCGCCAGTGCACCAAATACAACGGCACCTCCTACGTCGCCCAGCGCGCGGCGATGGCTACCTATACGCCCGAGGGACGTGCCGGCATACGCGCCAATCTGGATTTCTACCTGGGTACAGCCCGGCTAATCAAGGACCGCTTGCACGAAATGGGCTACCAGGCCTATGGCGGTGAGAATGCTCCGTATATATGGTGCCGCGCACCCTATGGATGGGATTCGTGGACCTTCTTCGACCATCTGCTCCGTGAGTGTCAGACGCTCTGCACACCGGGTGCGGGCTTCGGACCCTCCGGCGAAGGCTACGTGCGCTTCTCCGCCTTCTCCAGACGCGAAGATTGTGAATTAGCATTAGAAAGAATAAAACAACATTAAACATGTGCGGAATCGTAGGTTATATCGGCAAACGCAAGGCGTATCCGATTTTGATTAAGGGACTCCATCGTCTCGAGTACCGTGGCTACGACAGTGCCGGCGTGGCGCTCATCAATAGTCAGGGACAACTGAATATCTATAAGGCCAAAGGCAAAGTCGCCGAACTCGAAGCTTTTGCCGCCGACAAGGATACCGACGGCTGTATCGGAATAGCTCATACACGATGGGCGACACATGGCGAACCTAATCAGGTAAATGCTCACCCGCATTATTCAGAATCGGAGGAACTGGCTATCATTCATAATGGTATCATTGAGAATTACGATGTGCTTAAGCAGGGACTCATGCAGCATGGCTACACCTTCCGTTCGGATACAGATACAGAGGTGCTGGTCCAGCTAATTGAATACACCAAACGTAGCACTCATCTTAATCTCCGAGATGCAGTTCAACAGGCTCTCAATCAGGTGGTTGGAGCCTATGCAATCGCTGTCTTGGATAAGAATAATCCGGACGCTATCGTGGCTGCACGAAAAGGCAGTCCTCTCGTCATTGGCATAGGAGATGGTGAATTTTTCTTGGCTTCTGATGCTACGCCCATTGTTGAATATACAGACCGCGTGGTATATATCGGTGATGAGGAAGTCGTATGGCTGCAACGCGATTGCGACCCTGAAATAGTGACATTGTCCAACGTGCAGAAAACACCGGAGATTAAGCGCTTGGAACTGACGCTCAGTCAGTTGGAGAAGTGCGGTTATCCCCATTTTATGCTTAAGGAGATATATGAACAACCGCGTACCCTGACAGACTCTATGCGTGGGCGGGTCAACGTAGACCTAAGTAATATTGCATTGAGCGGTTTTATAGATAATCGTGAGCGATTCCTTTCGGCTAAACGTATTATTATCACAGCATGTGGAACCTCTTGGCATGCTGGTCTCATTGCTATGTATGCAATGGAGGAGTTTGCCCGAGTGCCCGTCGAGGTGGAGTATAGTAGTGAGTTCCGTTATCGCAAACCCGTTATTAACAAAGATGATGTCGTCATCGCCATCTCGCAGTCCGGCGAGACGGCCGACACCCTGGCGGCTATCCAACTGGCCAAGTCCAAAGGTGCCTTCATCTTCTCCATCTGTAATGTCGTCGGTGCCTCTATCCCGCGCGTCAGCGACAGCGGCTGCTATACCCATGTCGGACCGGAGATAGGTGTCGCTTCCACCAAGGCCTTCACAGCACAGGTCGTCGCTCTCACTATGCTCGCACTCTGTATCGGACGCGAGAAGGGCACGATGAGCCGCGAACAGTACCTCCATATCGTACGCGAACTCGGACAGATACCCGATAAGATCGAACGCGTACTCGGACAGAACAAACGCATAGCCGACTTCGCCAAGACCTTCACCTATGCCCAGAACTTCATCTACCTCGGTCGCGGATACAATTTCCCCGTCGCCATGGAAGGTGCACTCAAACTCAAGGAGATCTCCTATATCCACGCTGAAGGCTATCCCGCTGCCGAGATGAAGCACGGACCTATCGCACTCATCTCCCAGGAGATGCCCGTCGTCGTCGTTGCCCCGCGTTGCGGAACCTACGATAAGATTGTTTCTAATATCCAAGAGATTAAAGCACGTAAAGGACGTGTCATTGCCGTGGTCACAGAGGGGGATACACAGGTGACCGCGATGGCGGACTATGCCATCACTATACCGGAAACAGAGGAATGCCTCACACCATTGCTTTCCGTCATCCCGCTGCAATTGCTGGCATATCATATTGCCGTAGTCAAGGGATGCGATGTGGACCAACCTCGTAATCTCGCTAAATCCGTTACAGTCGAATAATAACAACATAAATACTCTACAACTATTAAAACAATGAAAATAGCAATTATAGGATACGGCAATATCGGCAAAGCTGCCGAAGCCGCAGTTCATAATGCTCCCGATATGGAGCTGGTAGGGATTTTCCATCATGATGAGGTGACTCCTCAGTGTATTCGAGAGATGAACGCTGATGTGGCGTTGCTTTGTACTCCGACTCGTGAGGTGCCCCATTTTGCTCCGCTTTTTTTGGAGCAGGGTGTATGCACGGTTGATTCCTTTGATATACATGGAGATATATTTACTCTTCGTGCTCAACTCATGCCCTTGGCGCTTCAGCATCAGGCTGTCTCTGTCCTCTCTGCAGGATGGGATCCGGGATCGGATTCGATGATTCGTGCTCTGCTTATGGCGTTAGTCCCGGATGGGACGTCTTATACCAATTTTGGTCCCGGTCGTTCGATGGGACATACGGTGGCAGCAAAGGCTATTCCGGGAGTTAAGAACGCACTATCCATGACTCTCCCCGCAGGTAAGGGCAAGCATAATCGACATGTCTACATTGAGTTGCTGGATGGTTATAGCTTTGAGGAGGTCAAGGCGGCATTACTCAAGGATGATTATTTCGCTCACGATTATACGGAAGTGGAACTCGTTCCGTCGGTAGATGCTCTGAATACGACTAACCATGGTGTGCATATCGAACGCAACGGTGCTTCTGCAGGTGTCGCCGACCAACAATTGGATTTCCTCATGAAGATTAATAACCCGGCTTTGACCGGTCAATTTATGGTGTCTTGTGCACGTGCTGCCTATCGAATGCGCGAAAAGACATGTTTCGGGGCTTTCACCACGATAGAACTTGCCCCCTTTGACCTACTGCCCGGCACTGAGGAGGAACGTATTCGGCATTTGGTATAGAAAATAATTTGCAATAATGCAAATTTTTTATTACCTTTGCACGCAAATACGATTAGTATACTATAATGAATCAACAGATTATCTATTTGGGTTGCGACGATAAGGATCTGCAACTCTTTGAAAGTCAGTACATGCTGGAGGAGGGCATGTGCTATAATAGTTATCTCCTTCGCGGAGAGAAATTGGCAGTGATGGATGCCATGGATGCTCGTTGCAAGGACGAGTGGCTTGGTAAAGTTCGTGAGGCTCTCAACGGAAGTCAACCTGATTATATCATCGTCCAGCACATGGAGCCTGACCATTCCGGTTCGTTAGGGGCCTTCCTTGCTGCGTATCCCGATGTCACCGTGGTGGCATCACAAAAGGCGTTGGCTATGATGCCACAGTTTGCGATTGCACCTGCTCATATGGTGGCGGTTAAGGAAGGTGATTCTTTGGATTTAGGCGGATTGACTTTGCGTTTCTTCATGGCACCGATGGTGCATTGGCCGGAAGTGATGATGACCTATTGCGAAGAGGCTAAGACCCTCTTCTCTGCGGACGCCTTCGGCAAGTTTGGCATCTACCATGCCGATGAAGACGATTGGGCATGCGAGGCACGTCGGTACTATTTCAATATCGTGGGTAAGTACGGGGGACCTGTCTCGATGGTCCTCAAGAAGATGGCTTCTCTTTCCATCAGCGCCATTTGTCCTTTGCATGGTCCTGTGCTTGAGGGCGAGAAACTCGCGGAAGCGCTGCGGCTTTATGGTATCTGGAGTGCATATGGCGTAGAGACCAAGGGTGTACTCGTAGCACATGCCAGTATCCACGGCAACACCGCTCATGCCGCAGAAGTGTTGGGAGAAATACTCCGTGCGAAAGGTGCTGGTAGGGTAGAGGTTGTTGACCTTTGTCGCGAGGATATGGCAGAGACCATTGAGGATGCTTTCCGAATGGATAAGATGGTAGTGTGTGCTTCGTCTTACGATAATAATGTCTTCCCCCCGATGCATCAGTTCCTCTGGAAGTTGCAACAGAAGGCATACCAGTCACGCCGTGTGGCTATTGTCGAGAATGGTAGTTGGGCTCCTTCGGCGGGACGCGAGATGAAAGCATTGCTCTCTACTATGAGAGATGTCACTATTGTCGAGCCCATGGTTACTATCCGTAGTACCATGACCGAAGCCAATCGTACGGAACTTGAAGCATTGGCTGATGCCCTATTACAAGACTAATATCGGTTCACTTTTTGACCGTATAGCATCGTCTTACGATCGACTCAACCACCTCTTGTCGTTCAATATTGACAAGAGGTGGCGTCGACAGGCTGTACGGCAACTGCGACCCTGTGACAAACTGCTGGATGTGGCTATCGGGACTGCTGATTTATCCATTGAGGTCTTACGTCAACAGAAAGCACAACATATCACCGGTATTGACCTTTCTACCGAGATGATGCGTCTCGGCAAACAGAAAGTTGATGCTTACTTTACCAAACATCCGACTGCTTCCGACGTTCTTTTTCTTGAGGCGAGTGCGTTGGATATACCTTTCCCTGATGACTCTTTCGATGCAGTCACGTGTTCCTATGGCGTTCGCAATTTCTCCGATATGGACTGCGGACTAAATGAAATGTATCGTGTATTAAAACCTGGCGGACAACTCATTATTATGGATTTCGGTTATCCGACAAATCCGTTGATTCGCTTTGTCTACAATCTTTATTTCTCCTATATCTTACCTACTATCGGAGGCTGGTTCAGCCATGATAAGGCAGCTTATAACTATCTCAACCGCTCCGTCAAATCCTTCCCGTTCGGGGATACCATGTTAGCCCGACTTCGTTCAGCCGGCTTTACCTCAACCACCGCTCATCGCCAAACCTTTGGCATCTCGTATATTTATTGCGCTTGCAAATAGTGTCTGCTATCGGTGGACATTTTTTTGACAAATAGATTTTACTTTTCCTTGTTTATTGCATCTTATTGTTGTAAGACCTTGATGGATAAACTGAATAGTATATATAGTATGAATCGTAAAATGCTGTTCTCCACTCCGGCTGGCTTTTTCCCAAAGTCGAAAGTGAACATCCTTTCGTCTCTGTCCTCCCCTAAATCCTTTATTAACCGTTACCGCCTATGGGGATATGGCATAGCTGCTGCGATTGCTGTATTGTGTGTTCTTTATCCCTTATTTAATAGCACATTCGGTCTGGAGCAAGATGACTCCCCAGTATATGGCTTGTCGGATAGTGATTCCGATGATTGGTCTGCTTTTGCGGATGCCGATATATTTATGGAAAACTACAACTAACTCTGCCTATTATATCTACAAGCGCGAACGAAGGAGACCATTTGCAGTTGGACTGGTTGTGGACAAATAATAAATATTTTGGTGTGATGGCACGAATATTGTGTGAAATTTTAGTGAACAGTAAACAATCTTTTTTATGACCAAGAAATTTCAGTGCACGGTTTGCGGATATGTGCACGAAGGTCCGGATGCTCCGGAAACCTGCCCGCGTTGTAAACAACCTAAAAACAAATTCAAAGAAATGGAACAACCCAAATCGCTCAAAGGCACACAAACCGAGCGTAACCTCTTGGAGGCTTTCGCTGGAGAATCTATGGCACGTAACAAATACACCTTCTTCGCATCAAAAGCCAAGAAAGACGGATACGTGCAAATCAGTAAAATCTTCGAAGAAACTGCTGCTAACGAGAAAGAACATGCCGAACTCTGGTATAAATACCTGCATGGCGGCAAAGTGGCTGACACGCCTGCTAATCTTTTGGACGCAGCTTCCGGCGAGAACGCCGAGTGGACGGATATGTACGCCCGCATGGCGGCTGAGGCTCGTGCTGAAGGATTCGACGAGATAGCAGAGAAATTCGAGCAAGTCGGTGCAATTGAAAAACACCACGAGGAGCGTTACCGCAAACTATTGAAGAACATCGAGGATAAGCTTGTCTTTTCCCGCGACGGTGATTGTATTTGGCAGTGCTCCAACTGCGGTCATATCATGGTAGGCAAAGCTGCTCCTGACGAGTGCCCCGTATGTCACCATGAACGTGCGTATTTCCAATTGCTGGCAGAGAACTACTAACCTTTAAAACAGACACTTATGTTTACACTCATTTC
>CAMHEP010000035.1 GCA_946184195.1 uncultured Bacteroidales bacterium
GGAACAACGACCGAGCCTGCCTTGGCTTTCCGTCTGCTGAAGACACAACTGGAGAAACAAGTAGGTAAAGCTGATGCCCAGAAACTGATTATCTGCATCACCGATGCCAAGAAAGGTGCGTTGCGCACCCTGGCTACTCAGGAAGGATACAAGACTTTCGTCATTGAGGATAACATAGGCGGTCGCTTCAGTGTACTCTCACCTGTAGGACTATTACCCATCGCATGCGCCGGCTTTGACATCGAGAAACTTATCGATGGCGCTGAGCGTATGGAGAAAGTGTGCGGTATTGACACTCCGCTCGCCGAGAACCCTGCTGCTCAATACGCAGCTGCACGTAACATACTCTATAAGGAACAAGGCAAGAAGGTGGAACTGCTCGTCAATTTCCATCCTAAACTCCACTACGTGAGTGAATGGTGGAAACAACTGTTCGGCGAGAGTGAGGGTAAAGACAAGAAAGGTATCTTCCCTGCCAGTGTCGACTTCACGACAGACCTGCACTCTATGGGGCAGTATATCCAGGACGGTGAGCGCCACCTCATGGAGACCGTTATCAGTGTGATGGAGCCCAACCATAAAGTAGAGTTCCCGCACGACGAGCAGAACCTGGATGGGTTGAACTTCCTTGCCGGTAAACGTGTAGACGAAGTGAACAAGATGGCTGAATTAGGTACACAGATTGCCCACGTGGACGGCGGTGTGCCCAATATGAAGATTGAGATGCCTCAGTTGAACGAATATTATTTAGGACAACTTATTTACTTCTTCGAGCGCGCCTGCGGTATCAGCGGTTACATCCTGGATGTGAATCCGTTCAACCAACCCGGTGTAGAAGCCTACAAGAAGAATATGTTTGCATTGCTCGACAAGCCCGGTTATGAGGCAGAGTCGGCAGCTATCAAAGCTCGTCTATAAATGGATAAATACCTGCATTTGCTCAGTGAGAAGTTCCCTACGACGAACGCGGTGGTGACGGAGCTTATCAATCTCCATGCCATCCTATCGTTACCCAAGGGAACAGAGCACTTCGTGAGCGACCTTCACGGAGCATCCACTGCGTTTATACACATGGTGAAGAATGCCAGTGGGGTCATCCGCCGCAAGGTGGATGACCTCTACGGCGATAGCATGAGCGAGGCAGAGAAACGCGCACTATGTGCACTCATCTATTATCCCGATGAGCGCATAGAACTGGTACATCAGCAAGGGCTCGATATTGAGGGGCTACCTATCCCGTTGCCGGAGGACCACCAAGCCGCTATGCGCTATTGGTACTCACGACGTTTACACCAGGTAACCGAGGTAGCACGTGCCGTGACGGTGAAATATTCGCGTAGCAAGGTGCGCAAGCTCCTGCCGCAAGATTTTGCCTATGTCATCGAGGAACTCTTACACGAGAGTCGTGTGGAGGATAGACAGGACTATTTCAACGCCATTATCGATGGTATCATCCGTACACGATGCTCCGAGCAGCTACTGATAGCTATCTCCTACCTCATCCATACGCTCACTATCGACACACTGCATGTGGTAGGAGATATCTTCGACCGAGGTCCGGGAGCAGACAAGATAATGGAAGTGCTCAGTACTGTGCATGACTACGATATCCAATGGGGTAACCACGATATCGAATGGATGGGTGCGATGGCAGGCAATGCCGCGCTACTCGCCACAGTGCTGCGTGTCAGCATTCGCTATGCTAATATCGAGACGTTGGAGGAGGGCTATGGTATCAACCTCCTGCCACTCGCTAACTTCGCGATGGAGACCTATGGCAACGACCCTTGTACCATCTGGCAGACCAAGGACTTTGAGAACAACCCGCGTCTGACACGCTCGGCACAACTCATGGCAAAGATGCACAAGGCTATCTCTATCATCCAGTTTAAACTGGAGGGTGAGATTATCCGACGCCATCCTGAGTATGAGATGGACGACAGGCTGTTGCTGGACAAGATAGACCTGCAACGCGGCACTATACATATAGGCGACAAGGACTACCCACTCACCGATACTAACCTACCGACTATCAATGCGGAAGACCCGTACAAGTTAAGCGAGGAGGAGGATGAACTGATGACCCAACTGCTCCGTTCGTTCCGCAAGTCGGAGAAGATGCAGAAGCACCTGCGCATGCTGTATCAGCACGGGTCACTCTTCCTCGTCCGTAACGGTTTCCTACTCTACCATGCTGCCATCCCCATGAATGAAGACGGCACTTTCAAGGAAGTCAACGTGTGTGGTCAACGCGTGAGCGGACGAGCTCTGATGGAACGTATAGACGAGGTTGTGCGAAAGGCGTACTATGGACGTGGTAAAGAGAAGGAGGAGGCTCTCGACTATATGCTCTACCTATGGTGCGGCTACGGTTCTCCCCTCTTCAATAAGGATAAGATGACCACCTTTGAGCGCTATTTTATCGACGACAAGCAATTGGCTAAAGAGAAGAAAGGTGCCTACTATGGTCTATGTGACCAACGTGATACATGCGAACGTATTCTGCGTGAGTTCGGTCTCGACCCGGAGACGGGGCGTATCGTCAACGGGCATATCCCCGTGCGTACTATCAAAGGCGAGACACCTATCCGTGCCGAGGGAAAACGTTTCGTCATAGACGGCGGTTTCAGTAAGCCCTACCAAGAGAAGACCGGTATAGCCGGTTATACGCTGATATACAATAGCCATGGTATACAACTGGTAGAGCATGAGGAATTTGAATCGCGTGAACGGGCTATCCTATCCGGCTCAGACATACACAGCCGTACCCTGCTACAAGATTTCTCCAAACGTCGCATGCTAATCAGCGACACCGATCAGGGGAAGATACTCGAAGAACAGGTACGCGATCTCAACCGATTGCTGGAAGCATACCAGAACGGTACCATCAAAGAGATGTAAAAAAAATGGGGGCCTTATTCAAAGGCTCCCATTTGCAACATATTCACTTCCTTCGCAGTAAGGAAACGCCATTTGCCGCGACCTACATTCTTCTTGGTCAGACCGGCAAAACTGGTGCGGTCAAGGTTAGTTACCTTATATCCTACTTTCTCGAAGATACGCCTAACCACACGATTTTGTCCGGAGTGAATCTCCAGCCCCAGGTGCTTACGTTTGTTCTCTTTGGGGAATTCGAGTGCATCGGGCACTATCACTTCGCCGTCCAACTCCACACCTTGTCTAATGATAGCCTCGTCAACGGGCTCTAACTCGCGGTCGAGAGTAACAGCATAAATCTTCTTCTTGTTGAACTTAGGATGTGTGAGTTTGGCAGCCAAGTCGCCGTCATTGGTAAGCAGCAGCACACCCGTGGTATTCCTATCCAGACGACCGACAGGATAGATACGTTCGTTGCATGCATTGCGCACGATGTCAAGCACCGTACGACGCTCCTCGGGGTCGTCGCTGGTAGTGACGGTATTCTTGGGTTTATTGAGCAGGATATATACCTTGCGCTCACGTCTAACAGGTTGGTCGTGGAACATAATCTTGTCCGTCGGGAGGACCTTTGCTCCCAATTCGGAAACCACCTCACCATTCACCGTGATGACACCTGCTTGGATAAAGTCGTCTGCCTCTCGACGTGAGCAGATGCCGGCATTGGCTAAATATTTATTGAGACGGATGGGTTTAGTCGGATCCTCATAGTTGCGGATATACTCCATCTGTTTCTTGTGTCCATACACATTTTGATTGCGCTGTATGCGGGGACGATAGCCGCCCTGCGGACGCTGTTGATAGCCGCCTTCTTCGCCGTTGTTGTTGAAACGGGGACGATAGCCGCCCTGAGGACGCTGCTGATAGCCGCCCTCAGCGCTGTTGTTATTGAAACGAGGACGATAGCCTCCCTGAGGACGCTGCTGATAGCCGCCCTCAGCGCTATCATTATTGAAACGTGGACGGTAACCTCCTTGAGGACGTTGCTGATAGCCGCCACGATAGTCATTGTTATTGTTAAAACGCGGACGGAAACGTGCTCCTTCCGATGACTGTGAGAAGTCCCTTTGCTCGCCTGAATTCTCATTCCGACGGAAGCCACCCGGACGCGAGGTGTGATTGTCGTTATTAAACATAAATAATGTTGAATTATAAGGTTATAATAAATAGTATATCTTTTTTGTCCTATGTTTTGAGAGAAAAATGCCAAGACACCAAGCACATACACTCTTGCTTAGTCGTCTTGGCATTTCATCGAATTAAAAAGTGCATCTCGCTATCTCAGCTTATGCTTCTGCTGCATGCTCAACAGCCAATTTACCACGATAGTAGCCGCAAGAGGGGCAAACGGTGTGGTAGATGTAGTGAGCACCGCAGTTCGGGCAGATTGCCAATGCAGGCATCTTAGCCACGTCATGGGTACGACGTTTCGCTTGTCTGGTGTGCGATTGTCTTCGTTTTGGATGTGCCATATTTCACAAAATATTAATTATTAAACATTCAATTATCGTTATGATAGTATTCGGGCTCTTCGTGGGTGCGGCAAAGGTGGTCTTGGAGAAGTGCAATCATCTCAGGATTGCAACCGCCTTCAGGGTGACAATGCACGGTAGGAAGATTTACTATTATCAATTCATATGCCAGCCAGTTGAGGTCCAGTACCTCAGGCTCGTCGTCAAACTCCATCTTCTGCTCCTCGTTAAGCTCGATGGACATAGGCTCAAGGCATCTGTCGCAGGTGACCATCACTTTGCCGTCAATGCTTACCATCAGGTCAAAGTCCTGCTCCCTAAGCGCCAAATGCGCTCTCACCTCGATATTGCCGCCCAAAAGGAAAGTGTCCTCAATCTCACGGAAATAACTGTCACTCAGGCTAAAGGCGTAATCATATTGCCCCACTTCCAACCGTTTGAGCTCCACAATATGTGCGTTATTCTCCGTCATCAAGACACATGCTCCCAAATTGAGCGTGCAAAGTTACTGCTTTTTTCTGAAATACGCAAATCTTTTCTTTCTTTTTTGCCAAAAAAGTTAGCAACTCTTGAACTGACGCAGGAAACGCACATCGTTCTCACTGAAAAGACGCAAGTCTTTGACACGATACTTGAGGTTCGTGATACGTTCTACCCCAAGTCCGAAGGCATAGCCCGTATAAACCTTACTATCAATGCCGCAAGCTTCCAGTACATTGGGGTCAACCATACCGCAACCGAGTATCTCTACCCATCCGGTGCCTTTACAGAACGAGCATCCCTTTCCGCCGCATATATCACAACTAATATCCATCTCGGCGCTGGGTTCAGTGAAGGGGAAATAACTGGGGCGTAGACGTATCTTGGTGTCCTCGCCGAACATCTCCTTGGCGAAATAGAGCAACACCTCTCTGAGGTCTGCGAAGCTCACATTCTTATCTATATAGAGTCCCTCTATCTGGTGGAAGAAACAGTGTGCACGGGCCGAGATAGCCTCGTTGCGGTATACGCGTCCCGGGCAGAGGACGCGAATAGGAGGTTTTTGGTTGAGCATGACACGTGTCTGCACCGAACTGGTGTGTGTACGCAGCAACACATCGGTCGGTTTCTGCTCGCCCTCGGTTTTCTCGATGAAGAAAGTATCCTGCATGTCGCGTGCCGGATGCTCCGGTGCAAAGTTCAGCAGGCTGAAGACGTGCTTGTCGTCCTCCACCTCCGGTCCGTCAGCTACGGTGAAGCCTATACGGCTGAAGATATCGATAATCTCCTCCCTGACAAGGCTGAGCGGGTGGCGCGTACCGAGTTCCAGAGGGTCGGGCGTACGAGTGAGGTCTTCGCGCGGAGTAGCAGCCGCTACGGCGGCTCCGAGTTGGTCCTTCATCTCGCGGAAACGCGACTCATAGAGTTGCTTGAGCTGATTGAGCGGAGCACCAATAGCCGCTTTTTCCTCTTTGGGAATAGCACGGAACTCCTCGTAGAGTTGGGTAATCTCGCCCTTCTTAGCCAAATACTTGATGCGCAGCGCTTCCAACTCGGCGGCGTTCTGCGCTTTAATATCATTCACTTGCTGCTGCAAGGCAGCAATTTTCTCTTGAATAGTCATATAGTAAATATAGAATGAGTGAACACATTATTATTTGATTCCATCACGGTGCAACAGGGCATCGATGGTAGGTTCTCCACCGCGGAAACGGCGATAGAGCACCATGGGGTCCTCAGTACCGCCACGCTCCAAGATATTGGTACGGAAGCGATCAGCCACCTCTTTATCGAAGATTGATCCGCGTTCGGCTTTAGCCTGTTGGAACTGTGCGAAAGCGTCCGCATCAAGAACCTCAGACCATTTATAACTATAGTATCCTGCTGCGTATCCGCCTGAGAAGATGTGGGTGAAGGCAGTCTCCATCTGGGTGCCGTCCACATTGGGGAGTATACGTACCTGCTCCATGGCGTCATTACCAAAGTCGATGACAGCTTTGAGCGTATCGCCATCCTTCACCACGAAAGGCTCTGTGAGGCTGTGCCATGCCATATCGAGGAATCCGAAGGAGAGCTGACGTACGCAAGCGTAGGCAGCGTGATAGGTCTGCGATGCGTGCATCTTATCAAGCAAATCCTGTGGTAGTGTCTCCCCCGTCTCGTAATGCTTGGCAAAGGTATCGAGGAACTCCTTCTCGTCGATAAAGTTCTCGTTGAACTGCGAGGGCAACTCCACAAAGTCACGCGGCACATTCGTTCCCGACTGCGACGAATAACGGCAGCGAGTCAGCATACCATGCAGTCCGTGACCGAACTCGTGCAGGAAAGTGCGCACTTCGTCATAAGTGAGCAATGCGGGCTTAGTAGCCGTGGCACGGGTGAGGTTCATTACATTGACGATATGCGGACGATGGTCTACCCCGCCGCGTACATATTGGGGTTGGAAATCGTTCATCCATGCTCCGCCACGTTTGCCATCACGCGGATGGAAGTCGCTATAGTAGACTGCCAGGTAGTTACCGTCAGCATCCAGCACATCGTATGCCGACACCTCGGGGTTGTATACTTGGATATCCTTGTTCTCCACGAAGGTGAGTCCATAGAGACGGTTAGCCAAACCGAACACACCCTTCTTCACCGACTCCAGTTCGAAATACGGGCGGAGGACATCATCAGATATACTATACTTGGCATCTTTCAGTTTCTTGGAGTAGAACGACCAGTCCCAGGGTTTCAACTCGCCCTGCAGTCCCATGCCGTGTGCATAGTCCTCCAGTTCCTTCACTTCGTCTTTAGCGGGTTGCAGGTAGGCGTCACGTAACTCAGAGAGCAGTTTCATCACGTTCTGTTCGTTCTCTGCGCATGTTTTATGCAGCGATTTCTCTGCATAGTTTTTCTTGCCGAAGAGTTGAGCGACCTCCAGACGAGTATTGGCTATGTTAACGATATAAGCCGTGTTGTCGAACTCGCCACCTATGCATCGGCTGTTGTATGCTCTGTAAACTTCCTCACGAAGAGCACGGTTGGCACAATCCTGCATGAGGGGGATATAGGTGGTAGGTTTGAGGTCAATAAGCCATCCCTCCTGTCCTTTCTTCTCTGCATTAGCACGAAGTATCCCTTTGGTATCATCGTTCAGTCCCTCCAACTCCGCCTCATCGGTCACGAGTTTGGTCCAAGCGTTGGTAGCCTTGAGCACATTCTGTCCATAGGTCAGAGTGAGCATACTCATGCGGGCTGCCAGTTCCTTGTATTTCTCTTTATCCTCGGGAGCGAGGTTGGCTCCGTTGTTGGCAAACGACTCGTAGGTATCCTCCAACAATTTGAGTTGGTCGGGGTCCAACCCGAGTGTCTCGCGTTGCTCATAGACAGCCTTGATGCGCTCAAAGAGTTTGTCGTTAAGTATAATCTCCGTCGAGTACTCTGACATCATGGGGCTCAGTTCCTGCTCGAGGGCCTGCAGAGTCTCGTTAGTCTCGCTGTGCGTTAGATTGTAGAAGCATCCGCTCACTACGCTCAGCATCTCGCCGGCTTCGTCGAGTGCCCGAATCGTATTGTCGAACGTCGGTGCCTCAGGATTGGAGACGATGGCGTCAATGTCGGCACGTGCCTGTTTGAGTGCCTCTACAAAGGCAGGCATATAGTGCTCGTCTTTTATCTCGTTAAACGGGTAGGTCCCGTGCGGGGTTTTCCACTCCTTATAGTGGAAGAAAGGGTTTTGTTTCTCGCATCCCATAAGCGTCAGGGTAGCCAATGCTACCACACAGATTTGTTTGATGTTCATTGTTGTTATTATTTAATCGTGCATGAATGCACGATGATTATTATTTCTTACCGCGCAGCAGGTTGATGTCGCCGCTGAGTTGGTATACACCGACAGCGTTTCCGTTGTTCCGCTCCCTATTATATTTCGCGCGCGACATATAATCATCCGAAGCGTCTGTACCTTTGGCCCGGATGACATAATAGTAGGCGCCCTCGGCAGCGGGTCGTCCGCCTATGTTGCCGTCCCATCCCTGATTCGGGTCATCCCATTGAAATACGAGTTTTCCCCATCGGTTATATATCTCGCAATGGAACTCCCTGAGGGAGCGGTGTACCACACGGAACTCATCGTTGACTCCGTCTCCGTTGGGAGTGAACACATTTGGCACACGCAACATGGACTCGCTGATGGTGACGTTTATCTCCGTAGAGTCAGGTTGACAGGTAGGGTCTACGCTGTTCATACAGGGGCATAGCAGGTTGCTTACCGTCGAAACGACCCGATAGTTGCCCGGGTCGCGGAACTCGTAGCGCTGGTCCATATCGGTACGTCGAGCTATGAGGGTATTACCGCGGTATATACGCCACTCATAGAACTCAGTCTTCGGCGTAGGGTTAGACTTGAAGAGGATGTTGAGCGGAGCCGACCCTGTGACCTTATCGCTTGTCTCGGGATAGTCTACCTCGTTAGCGGCGGTACGTATCGTAGTGATGGACGTAGCATGTCCGCTCACGGCGATGGGTTCGGGCTCATTAATATGTGCCGCCTGCTGCATAGAGCCGTTGAGCAGTGCGCCGATGGTGTCGTATTCCACCGTCCATTCGCCGGAGGCAGCATAGACAGCCTCGTAGGTCTTCGTGATAGGCAGGTCGGTGAGATCAAGCTTCTTCACTACTCGCACCGAGTCCCAAGTGTTATTGCTCCCCCACTCCAGTTGGTTAAAGCTCACCCGTCCTTGCAACGCATAGGTACCGGGGTTGCCGTAGAGCGAGGTATAACGCAGTGTCTGTGCCTTGTTGGTAGAGGTAGCGGGGATAATCATCTTAGTCTGTCGACAATCGTATACGATCTCGACGGAGTCGATGACGGGGCGTATGGTGTTGTAGTTGAATACGTAGCGTACTATCCACCGTTTGCCGTCACGTACTGCCACACCGTCGCCCGAGCTGTAGTTATAGCAATCGGCCGAGTTGGTCTGCTTGGCATGGAGCGTATCGGTAGTGACGAACCAGTCCACGGCGGTACCGTCACTCGTCTTCATCTCGGGGTTACCGGCGAAGAAGAGTAAGGTATCGTTCGTCGGAGTGACAATCGTCTCACAGCGACTCCCGTCTGCCGGCATCAGAGTGAAAGCTCCGGCAGAGAGCGTGGTCAGACACGACAGGAGCAGTATCAATAGTTGACGTCTCATTTATTCACTTGGAAACGGGTGTTACCGTTCACGAGGAAGTCCACTATCTGGTTAGCCGCAGCTATGCCTGCATTGATATTTGCCTCGGCGGTCTGCGCGCCCATTTTCTTAGGCGTAGCGAAATATCGTCCCTCGAACAGTGTGCGGAACTTAGCGTCTGCCTCGGGCATGATGTCGGTGACATACTTCAAGTCTGTGCGCTCCTGCATGACAGCGATGAGTTCATCCTCGTGTATCACCTCCTTGCGGGCGGTGTTGACGAGCAGTCCACCCTTAGGCATAGAGCCTACCAGGGCGCGTCCGATACTCTGTTTTGTCTCCGCTGTAGCGGGTATATGCAGGCTCACCACATCGCAGGTGCGGTATAGTTCCTCCGCACTATGTACGGGTTTGACATCGTCCCTAAGCATCACCTCATCGGGGCAATAGGCATCGTATGCATAGCATTCCATGCCGAATCCTTTAGCTATACGTGCCACATTGCGTCCCACGTTACCGAAGGCGTGGATACCCAGTTTCTTTCCCTTGAGTTCAGTACCGCTGGTGCCGTTGTACATATTCCTGACAGCCATCACCATCAGTCCCAATGCCAACTCAGCCACAGCGTTGGAGTTCTGACCGGGTGTATTCATAGCCACCACGCCATGAGCCGTAGCGGCGTCGAGGTCTATATTATCGTATCCGGCGCCGGCGCGAACCACAATCTTGAGTTGTTTAGCCGCATCGAGTACCTCGGCGTCCACTTTATCCGAGCGGATGATGAGGGCATCGGCGTCCTTGACAGCCTCCAGCAGTTGCTGCTTGTCGGTATATTTCTCGAGCAGGGCAAGTTCATAGCCTGCTTTGTCAATCACTTCGCGAATACCGTCCACTGCCACTTTGGCAAACGGTTTCTCAGTTGCAACTAATACTTTCATATTTATATTGATTAAGGATTGTTCACTTCGTTCACTAAAGGAATAAGGAATAAAGACTTGTATGTGTTGTATAGTCGAAGCCGTTTAGTCTTTAATCTTTTAGCGAAGCAGTCTAATATTAATGCCTTGCTTCGTATTCTTTGATGCAATCAACTAAAGCTTGCACAGCCTCGAGGGTGAGTGCGTTGTAGCAGCTTGCGCGGAATCCGCCTACCGAGCGGTGTCCCTTGATACCGACCATACCGCGTTCGCTGGCGAACTTGAAGAAGTCGTCTTGGAGGTCCTGATACTCGGGTTTCAACACGAAGCATATGTTCATGCGGCTGCGGTCTTCCTCCTTAGCGGTACCGACGAAAATCTTACTATGGTCAATGCAGTCGTATAGCAAGTTAGCCTTGGCGATATTACGAGCCTCTGCCCCCTTGACGCCCCCGTTAGCCTTGAGCCAGCGTAGAGTCAGCATGCCGGTATAGACGGGCAGTACAGGAGGAGTATTGAACATTGAGCCGTTCTCCACGTGGGTACGGTAGTCGAGCATGGTGGGGATATGACGGCTGACCTTGCCCAGCATATCTTCACGCACGATGACGAAGGTGACGCCGGCAGGAGCCAGATTCTTCTGTGCACCGCCATAGATGAGTCCGTATTGACTCACATCGATAGGACGCGACAGGATATCCGATGACATATCGGCAACCAAGGGCACATTACCACGTTTTTTGTAGATATCAGCGAGTTTCTTGTCGCTAAGTTCGGTACCATAGATGGTGTTATTGGTGGTGATATGGAAATACTGTGCGTCCTGCGGTATCTCATAGTCCGTCGGGATGAAGGTATAATTAGCGTCGGCAGACGATGCTACCTCCACAGCCTCACCGAAGGCTTTAGCCTCCTTGAGTGCTTTCTTTGCCCAGACACCGGTATTGAGGTAAGCGGACTTATTCTCCATCAGATTGAAAGGCACCATGCAGAACTGCAGACTGGCACCGCCACCAAGGAAGATGACACGATATCCTTCGGGCACATCCAGCAGTTCCTTCATCAGTGCTTCAGCCTCGTCCATGACAGGTTGGAAATACTTAGCGCGGTGGCTAATCTCCAGGATACTCAGTCCTTCGCCCTGAAAATCCATGACGGCTTCAGCAGTCTGCTTAATCACTTCTTGCGGCAGGACACTGGGTCCTGCATTGAAATTGTACTTCATAGCGTATTGTATTTAATGTTATATGTCTTGATTTGTTTATTTCTGTTTCTTCACATTGAGGCTGTCCTTCCATTTAGGTTCAGCGGGTATCACCTCGGCGGAGTCAGAGAGAGCGTCCTTAGCAGCTTTCACCACCTTCTTCACCACTTTCTTTGCCCCCTGTGCCACTTGTGCGGCGGTCACCATAGCTTCGTCTTGGAGATCAGCCTTCTCCATCCACAGGATAGTCTGTCCTTTGGCAATCATCTCGCCTGCCTCATGGTCGATGCCGACCAGTCGTCCGTTCATGAAGGCGGTGAGTACCTCTACGCCGTGCTGTGTTTGCAGGTAAGCTACGGGCTCACCCTTGATGAAGAGTTTTCCGTGCTGAGGAGCAGTGCTTCCCTCGTCGAAGTTTATCTCCCACATCAATCGTCCGTTCACGGGAGCCTCCAACGGTTCGCTGTCAGGATGAAGGATAGCACGCTTGTCGGCAGCGGAGATGAAGGTCACCTGCTGCCCCCCCTTGGCGGCTTTGTCCATACGCTCGAGCAGGTCCTT
>CAMHEP010000036.1 GCA_946184195.1 uncultured Bacteroidales bacterium
AACCAAGGACACATGGATTTTCAGTCCATTGCTCTACCACCTGAGCTAAGGTACCTAGGCGCTTTTCAGTCCAAATCCCATGCCTAATCGGCTCTCGGGCGAAAAGCGGGTGCAAAGGTAGTGCTTTTTTTTGATATACGCAAATTTATTTGCAAAAAACTACTTTTTTTTGTAATTTTGCGGTCCAAAGACCAAGGTATGAATATGGAATTACAAGTCATAGCTCATGCGCGTAACGGCTTTACGGATAAATTCGGAATTCCTCGCCAGTCCCGTGAGCAGTCTATTCTCGAGACGCGTATCGTCTTTACTCCCCCTTATCGTGTGGCGGAGTCACTGCGTGGTATAGAGGGTTTCAGCCATCTATGGTTATTATGGTCGTTCTCGGAGAACGTGGATGCAACGTGGACACCGACGGTTCGTCCGCCTCGATTGGGAGGCAACAGGCGGGTAGGGGTCTTTGCCACACGTTCGCCCTTCCGTCCTAACGGAATAGGATTGAGTTGTGTGAGACTGGTACGCGTGGAGAAGACGAAGGAGGAGGGAGCAGTGCTGGTGGTGCGTGGGGCAGACCTCATGGACGGCACGCCCATCTATGACATCAAACCTTATCTGCCGTATACGGACAGCCGTCCCGAGGCCACTAACGGGTTCGCTGAGAAAGGATTAGAGCGCGGAGGGTTGGCTGTACGGGGATTAGAGCATAGTGGGATAGACGAGCCGTTACGTACGGAGTTGGAGGAGATACTTCGTCAGGACCCGCGACCTGGTTATCAACATGACCCCGAGCGTGTCTATGGCTTGGACTACGGGGGATGGAACGTGCAGTTCACGGTCGATGCGGAGACGGTGTGGGTCAGGGAGATACATCCTGTCTCGAAACAATAAAAAGAGCTTTTGCTGAAGAAAACAGATTGGGGGAGCATCCGGATGGTTGCTCCCCCAATAGTTGATAGCGTGACGGGATGGCCTTTACTCCATGCTGTCCTCCATGCTGTCGCCGACAATCTTCTTATAGAGTTGCTTCATGTCGACAGCGTTGGCGATGAGTGCGTGCAGGTCGTTGATGTGGACGCGGTCCTGCTTCATCGTGTCGCGATAACGTACGGTGACGCAGTTGTCGTTGAGCGTATCGTGGTCAACGGTGATACAGAACGGCGTACCGATAGCGTCCTGACGACGATAGCGTTTGCCGATAGAGTCCTTCTCGTCGTAGGCGGTCTTGAAGTCGAACTTAAGCAGGTTCATGATCTCGCGTGCTTTCTCGGGAAGTCCGTCCTTCTTAACGAGTGGCATGACGCACGCTTTGACGGGAGCCAGCACAGGCGGCAGGTTGAGAACAACGCGCGTGTCGCCACCCTCGAGTTGCTCCTCCTTGTAGGCAGAGCACATGACGCTGAGGAACATACGGTCTACACCAATAGATGTCTCAATGACATAGGGAGTGTAACTCTGATTGAGTTCGGGGTCAAAATACTCGATTTTCTTGCCGGAGTATTTAGCGTGTTGCGAGAGGTCGAAGTTGGTACGGCTGTGTATACCCTCAACCTCCTTGAAGCCAAAGGGCATCAGGAACTCGATGTCGGTAGCGGCATTGGCATAGTGCGCCAGTTTCTCGTGGTCATGGTAGCGGTATTTCTCGTCGCCAAGACCGAGCGCCTTGTGCCATTTCAGGCGGAAGGCCTTCCAGTGCTCAAACCATTTGAGTTCCTCTCCCGGGCGTACAAAGAACTGCATCTCCATCTGCTCGAACTCACGCATACGGAATACGAACTGACGGGCTACTATCTCGTTGCGGAAGGCTTTACCTATCTGGGCGATTCCGAAAGGAATCTTCATGCGTCCGGTCTTCTGTACGTTGAGGAAATTGACGAAGATACCCTGTGCCGTCTCAGGTCGGAGGTATATCTTCATGGCTCCGTCGGCGGTTGAACCCATCTCTGTTTGGAACATGAGGTTGAACTGGCGCACATCGGTCCAGTTGCGCGTACCGCTGATGGGGCATACTATCTCCTCGTCGAGGATGATTTGCTTGAGTTCAGCGAGGTCGCTGTCGTTCATAGCTTTTTTATAGCGGGCGTGCAGTTCGTCGAAATGCTTTTGGTGCTCCAGTACACGCGGATTGGTCTGACGGAACATAGCCTCGTCGAAACTATCACCGAAACGTTTGGCAGCTTTCTCCACCTCCTTGTTGATTTTCTCCTCTATCTTACCGAGTTGGTCCTCAATGAGTACGTCGGCACGATAACGTTTCTTACTGTCGCGGTTGTCGATGAGCGGGTCGTTGAAAGCGTCTACGTGTCCGGAGGCTTTCCATGTAGTGGGGTGCATGAAGATGGCGGCGTCAATGCCGACAATATTCTCATGCAGCAGGGTCATGGAGTCCCACCAGTAACGCTTGATATTATTCTTGAGTTCGACACCGTTCTGTCCGTAATCGTATACGGCACCCAGTCCGTCGTATATCTCGCTGCTGGGGAATACAAAACCGTACTCCTTGCAGTGAGCCACCATTTTCTTGAAGGTTTCCTCTTGTGTTGCAGCCATTCGCGTTCGGCAATCGGCTCGCACCGAATTCGCTCCACGAATTAAAGCGACCGATGCCTCCGCTCTCCCCACTCGTTAAACCTCGCGGGGACCCTCTATGCCAAAGAGAGGGGAAAAAAGTTTATATATTAATTTAGCAGTTCCTTTACCTTTGTGCTGATAGCTCGTCCTTCGGCTTTGCCGGCGAGTCGTTTGGTAGCTACCCCCATTACCTTGCCCATATCTTGCGGTCCGGTAGCCCCCACCTCAGCGATGATAGCGCTGAGTTCAGCAGCGAGTTCGTCCTCGCTCATCATAGCGGGCAGATACTGCTCGATAACGCGGCATTGTGCCATCTCCTCTTCGGCAAGTTCTTGGCGACCTGCACCCAGATACATCTCAGCAGACTCTTTACGCTGCTTGACGAGCTTTTGCAGTATCTGCAATGCTTTCTCGTCCTTGAGCTCACCGTCACTACCCGGGGCTGTCTTAGCCTCCAGAAACTCCTTCTTAATACCACGCAACGCATCCAGCGCTACCTTGTCTTTAGCGAGCATCGCCTTCTTGATGTCCTCGCTTATCCGGTCGAATAATGCCATACTACTCGTAATTTAGTTTTGTGGTGCAAAGTTATAACTTTTTTGCGAGAAATGCAAGAAAAGAGTATTTTTTGCCTCTAAAATAGAAAAAAACTTGCACATGTATTTCTTTTTCTGTACCTTTGCACCCGATTTCATACGTGAGGTATAGGTTATATGTGTCGGATATTTGTATAACTTAATTTACTTTATAACATGAAATCAAATCTCAACAATCCGTCGTTAGACACTCAGCAGAATGTTATGGAATCGCGTGAGCGTGCCGAGACTACTCTTAAGGAGTTAGTCCCGTTGATGTGTCAATCCGTAAAAGACATTTTCCGCTTTATGGATCTCATTGAGACGGAGATAATACCTCATACGAAACGTTGTTTCCGCAAGCAGGCAGAAGAGGGCGTATTGGCATTCCATTACACGTGGAAGATGTGGCTTCATCCCTCGGCTGCACAATGGAGTATTCCTTGTGCTGTGCATGTCTCGGCACATCATGAGGCACAAATAGACAATCCGTTGGTGCGCATAATCGCCTACCTACCCAAACCGGGTGACACGTTCTATCCCTTCTTCTTTTCGTCGAACGGAGTGTTTGATATATTCTCGAGTCATTTTTTCATTCGGAATGCCAAGCGTATCAAGCGGCGTAAAGGGGAGCCCAAGCCCCCTTGGGTGTATGGATACAATAAATTGCCTGAACTATCATGGGCTCAGATGAGTGAGCAGGAGCGTCAGGTATACTATAAGAACCTGGATGATTTGGATATTCTCATGGGTAGGTACATCGGTCATAGTTGGCATGCTTTCACGGGGCGCGACAAGGCGGTACTATCTAAGAATATGCAGCAATTCGGAGAGGATGATATGTGGTATACGGTGACGAATGAGGGGGTGTCCTATCATATTACTCGCGAATTTGAGATAGCGGGAAAGACCATTCGCGTGCATTATCATAGCACATTTATGAACCTACAAGATTTGGGAGATGACCAATTGCGTCCTTTGGCTCCGAAGATATCCGATCTACTTTATCTGAATCATAAGGATAATCCGCAGTTGTATCCTCCCTTCCCGAGTGAGGAACAGTTCAAATACTTACAACACCTACATGCGCTAAACCCGGCAGAGTATGCGGACCCTACCGATACTTTTATTAATCTTCTAAAAAAAAAACAACAATGAGAAGTGTTAAATTCAGGGGACGCTGCCCGGGTCCCAACTATCCGTCCACTAAGACGGGTGTGAAGAGCGGTGGCAACCATGTCGGTCCGACCGGCAAGTGATTGCAGCGCGGCTATGCCGTGAGTAAGTAACGAGAAAGGCAGCGTCCACACGCTGCCTTTCGTTGTCGTGGAGCACAGGAGACTCGAACTCCTCACCTCAACAATGCCATTGTTGCGCTCTACCAGATGAGCTAGTACCCCTCGCGTTCGTTAAATCGATTGCAAAGGTAGTATAAAAAGTTGAGATAGGCAAATAAAATGATGTTTTTTTGCAAAAAAATGCAAAAAGACTTGCACAGTTCAAAAAAAAGCAGTACCTTTGCACCCGCTTTTGAAAAGAAGCATGGTCCATTAGCTCAACTGAATAGAGTACCACACTACGGATGTGGGGGTTGCAGGTTTGAATCCTGCATGGATCACAAGACGGAAAAACTACATTTGAAAGTTCATTTTCAAATGTAGTTTTTTTGTGTTGTAGAACTCGCCCACGGCTAGGGCTAAGGATTGCGCAGAAATCCTGCATGGATCACAAGGACGCTGAGAGGCGTCCTTTTTTTGTTTAGTCTTCGCGTGCAAAGAGTGCAGGCAAGTTGCGACAGGTCCCGTCGGTGTAGTCCATGCCGTATCCGATGAGGAAAGAGGTGGGGAGCGAAAGACCGTAGTAGTCGGGGTGTGCCTCGGGAAAACGGAGAGCATCCGGCTTGAAGACGAAGGAGGCTATTCGTACGGAGGCGGCACCCTTGCGAAGCAGGTAGTGCTTGAGGAAGGACATAGTGAGCCCAGAGTCGACGATATCCTCAATGATGATGATATCGCGCCCGCTGATATCTACCTGCAGGGGAACGAGGAAGTCTACTTGTCCGGAAGAAGTCATGCCCTCGTAGGACTGAAGTCGTATGAAGGAGACGTGAGTAGGGAGTGTGATGTGCCGCAGTAAATCTGCAGTGAAGACATAGGCACCATTCAGCACCGAGATAAAGAGCGGATTAAGGTCGGCATAGTCGGTATTGATACGTGCAGCAACCTCGCGGACTGCATCTTCTATGCGGTCAGCGGACGCTACAAGTCGAAAACGATGGTTGTCAATAGTGAGGGAGTCGAGCATATGATAATCCTATTGGTGGGTGACTGATGGTGAATAGCCTGTGTCAGCGATATTTGGTTTCAGAGGAGTCGCCGAGCATGGAGATATAACTCTCGTAGCGTGGGATAGCGAGTCTGCCCTCGTCAAGCGCTTGGCGCACAGCGCATCCCGGTTCGCCCGTATGGAGGCAGTCGGAATAGCGGCAGTTCTGTCCGATGCGGAAGATGTCTCGGAAGTAATGGCTCACCTCGTGCGGTTCCATCTCTACCGAGCCGAATCCCTTGACACCCGGTATGTCCATGAGCCACCCCTCACAAGCGAGTTGTGAGTCCCGTAGCGGATACATACAACTGAAGGTGGTGGTGTGCATGCCGGTATCGTGTGCATCACTCAGGTCCGCAGTACGCGCTAAGTCTTTGCCGAAGATGGCATTGAGCAGGGTAGACTTACCTACGCCCGAGTTGCCGGCAAGCAGTGTGGTCTTGCTTTGGAATAACGGGTTGAGCTCTGCACATGGAGAGCCGGTAGCGTTGAGTTGCTTAGCCGAGATAGCATAGGTGGGATAGTCGAGCGACTCGTACAGTTGGCGCAGGTCATGCAGCCATTGTTGCTCCTCCTCGGTGAGAAGGTCCACCTTATTAAATATAAGTATCGCGGGCACGCGATATGCCTCGGCGGTAGCGAGGAAACGGTCGATGAAAGTGGTGGAAGTCTCAGGATGTCGCAGCGTGACGAGTAACGCTACTTGGTCGAGGTTGGCTGCGAGTATGTGTGCCTGTTTAGAGAGGTTGGTAGAGCGGCGGATGATATAATTCCGTCGTGGCAGTATGGTGGTAATCCACGAGTATTCGGCTATGGCAGACAACTCCACCTCCACCCTGTCGCCGACGGCAACAGGGTTGGTGGTGCGTATACCTTTGAGTCGCAAGTTACCTTTGATGCGGCACATAACCTGCTTACCATCGTCGAGCAGGACGAGGTAACCGGAACCGGTGGATTTGGTGACCAAACCTTGCATGTGTATCTCGCACGAGCGAAGACGTAGACCCATCAGACGGTCATAATCTCCTTCTCTTTCTTAGCGTAGAGGTCATCAATCTGACGTACGTACTTATCGTGCAGTTTCTGCACTTCGTTCTCTGCATCTTTCTCTGCGTCCTCGGGCATACCCTCTTTGATTTGTTTCTTGAGGGTCTCAATGGCATCGCGTCGTGCGTTGCGTACGCTGACTTTGGCATTCTCCGCTTCAGCCTTACATTGTTTAGCGAGGTCGCGACGGCGTTCCTCGGTGAGTGGCGGCATGATGAGACGGATGCATTCGCCGTTGTTGTTGGGTGCCAATCCGATATTGGAGTTGATGAGAGCACGCTCAATAGGTCCGAGCATGTTCTTCTCCCACGGCTGTATCTGAATGGTCCGAGCGTCGGGAGTAGTAACCGTAGATACATTGGCGATAGGAGTAGGAGCTCCGTAGTAGTCCACGCGGATAGGGTCGAGCAGACGTGCACTGGCTTTACCGGCACGTATGTGTGCCAAAGCGTCATCAAGGAAGAGGAGAGCCGACTGCATCAGTTCGTCAGCGTCCTGTTGGATTTGTTTAGCTTCAATCATAGTATGTTGCGATTTTACTCCGTCGGTGATGACGGAAGGGTTGTGCTATTAGGGTTTGACCAAAGTACCTATGTTCTCGCCGTGAATGACGCGCAATAGGTTACCTTCGGTGTCCATGTCGAAGACATAGATGGGCATATTGTTCTCCCGGCACATGGTGATAGCGGTGAGGTCCATGACTTTAAGTCCTCGTTGGAGCACCTCGTCGTAGGTGATTGATTCGAACTTCGTTGCCGTGGGGTCTTTTTCGGGGTCAGCGGTGTATATACCGTCCACTCGTGTCCCCTTGAGCATAAGGTCGGCTTGGACCTCGATAGCACGCAGAGCCGAGGCGGTGTCGGTAGTGAAGAACGGGCTGCCCGTACCTCCTGCGAGAATGACCACCACGCCTTCCTCCAAAAGTCGTATGGCCTTGTCGTGGCTATAGAATTCGCCGATAGGCTGCATACGGATGGATGTCAGTACTCGCGAGGGCTGTCCGATAGTATCGAAGGCTGATTTGAGAGCGAGTGAGTTGATAACGGTAGCGAGCATACCCATCTGGTCGCCCTTGACGCGGTCGTACCCCTTCTGCGCACCGCTCAACCCGCGGAAGATGTTACCACCGCCGATGACGATGGCGACCTGTATACCTTCCTGAGCTATCTGTTTGATTTGCTCGGTGTATTTACGCAGTTGTTCTGTATCAATCCCGAAACCTTGTTTGCCTTGCAGGCTCTCGCCGGAGAGTTTGAGGAGTATTCGTTTCATAGCTTAATAATGTGGAGTTAGTCAAGTTGTCCTATATCCTTATTCTATTCTTTATACCAGGAAGCATACATGGCGTAGTTGTGTGCGATACGCTGGTTAATGTCAGCTGTTTGAGCAGGGTCGGCTTTCTTGATGAACTTAGCGGGAACGCCTCCCCAGACCTCATATTCGCCTATCTGGGTACCTTTGAGCACGAGTGCTCCGGCAGCCACGATAGCCCCTTTGCCCACGTGTGCTCCGTCAAGCAGTGTGGCACCCATGCCGATGAGTGCATAATCATCCACGTCTGCCCCATGGATGGTGACATTATGTCCGACGGAGACGTAGTCGCCCAAGGTTATGGTGGACTTTTGGTAGAGCGTATGTAGCACCGCACCATCCTGTATGTTGCAATGTTTGCCGATGGTGATGGTGTTGACATCTCCACGTAGCACGGCGTTGAACCATAGTGACGAGCCCTCTCCCACGGTCACGTCGCCTACGACGGTGGCATTCTCAGCCATGAAGACGTCGGGAGCGATGTGTGGTGTGAGGACTTCGCCGTTTCGGTTAACTGTTTTGATAAGTGCCATAAGGACGTTTACGATTTAGTCGTTTATCAATTGGTCCTTTATGTTTATCTTGCAGCGATGATAGCGAGGAATTTCTCAGCTACGAGGCTGGCACCGCCGATGAGTCCGCCGTCCACGTCGGGGTTAGCAAACAGTTCAGCAGCGTTCTTCTCGTTGCAGCTACCGCCATAGAGAATGGTGGTGTCGTCAGCGACGGCTTTGCCGTAGTGCTCAGCGATGAGCGAACGTATGAAGGCGTGCATCTCTTGTGCCTGTGCCGGTGTAGCGGTGAGTCCTGTACCGATAGCCCACACGGGTTCGTAAGCCAGTGTGATTTGACGGAAAGCGTCCTCACTGAGGTGGAAGAGGCTACCCTCGAGTTGTGCTTTGACCACGTCGTTCTGACGTCCTGCTTCGCGTTCCTCTTTCACTTCGCCGATGCAGAAGATAGGTTTCAGTCCATTGGCAAGAGCCAACTCCACTTTGTCCTTGAGGATAGCGGGTGTCTCGTGGTAGTAAGCACGACGCTCAGAGTGACCGAGGATGCAGTATTCCGCACCGGTGGATTTAACCATCTCGGCACTTACCTCGCCGGTGAAAGCGCCTTTATCCTTGTCTGCACAGTTCTCTGCAGCCACGTGGATGGGCGTACCTTTGAGCAGTTCGCATACGGAAGCGAGGTGGATAAAGGGTGTGCCGATAACGACAGCGCATGCAGGGTTCTTCACTTGTTGTTTGAGTTCGCCGGCGAGTGCCAAGCCTTCTTGCAGGTTCTTGTTCATTTTCCAGTTACCTGCTACCATTTTTGTTCTCATTGTTGTATTGTTCTATTTCTTAAATTATATTTGTCAATGATAGTCCCCTCTTGAACGACAAAGACGCCGGGGTTAGCTCGTACGATGGTCTTGAGTGTGACAGGGTCACAACTGAGGAAGGCATCTTCCGGTACGCCGTCTATGTCGGGATCGGATGAGCCGGTGAGAATATAACAAGTCTCTCCGTGCGAGGTGGTGTAGTCGTATAGTTCGGCCACCTTATGCCAGAGTGAGTGGTCGGACTTATTGAGGTCGTACATGACTATGAAGGTGACGGGTACTTCACTCTCCATGAGGTCGTCCGTGATATCATCATAGTCCATAGTCATAAGCATGAAATCGTGGATAGGCGGTTCGTACCCTTTCTTGACGAGTACGGACTGCTGGTCCACAAAGGTCCAAGTGCTGTCTCCCTTAGGATAATTGTCGAGCGTGAAGGATTGCTGCACGCCGTCTTTTTCATAGATAAAGGTGATGGCATATTCGTCAGGCTCTGCGTCTTCGGGGAATTCCATGAGGGTAGGGATATGATTCCCTATTTTATAGGGACGGAAGTCAACTATCGGAAGATGATAGAGCGTCCATGTCATAAAGGCTATGACGGCAACGAAGCTTGTGATTACCCAAATGCCTTCCATCCAATCGCTCCAAGTCTGATAGAGGGAACTTTTCGTGAGGAGTAACGCCACCACGAGCAGTGTCAGGACGACATTTTTCCAGAAAGTCTGCCAGTTGGTGATGACGAGTGCGTCGCCAAAGCACCCGCAGTCGCTCACAGGATTTTTGATGGCGATATAGAGTGTGAGCGGTGTCATCACGCAGTAGAAGCACAGGCTGAGCCATGCCGTCCAGTTGGTACGCACATTGAGGAGCATACAAACGCCCATCACCCACTCGAAAGTGATGAGCGCAAAGGCTGCTATGGTAGCCAGAGGCACCAGATGGGTGAAGAAACCGCCAAAGGCGGTGAGATAGTCTTCAATCTTATAGACCGTTCCCAGCGGGTCAATTGCTTTGACAGCGCCGGAGAAGAGGAAAACAAGTGCCAGCAATGTGCGGGCTAATTGTGCTGTAAGGCTCCTCATAGGCATGGTTATGTTACGTTTATGTTACGTTTATGTTACGTTATTGCTGTGTTGCCTCCGATAGTTTGATAAGGTAAAAGACGGCATAATTGAGCATGTCAAAGTAGTTGCCCTCTACCCCTTCGGATATGAGTGTTTGGTTGTCGTTCGCTGCAATGGATTTATTGCGGTTTATTTTGGTAAGTATGATATCGGTCAGGCTGGAGGGTAACATGTCCCTCCAAGCCTCACCGTAATCATGGTTTTTACGCAGCATTAACTCTTTAGCCTCGTGGACGTAGTCGTCGTATAATTCGACGGCACGTTCTCGGGTCATGTCCACACCGTCAGCGAAGCCTTGTCGGAGTTGGATAAGTCCTATGACGGAGTAGTTCACGATAGCCATTAGTGCATCGTCAATCGACTCGTCCACCAGCGTGACACCGGTTATCTCAATCTCGCGGATACGTTTGGCTTTGATGAAGAGTTGGTCGTTGACTGTCTGAGGCCGCATGATGCGCCATGAGGGTCCGTAGTCCTTCATTTTCAGCACGTAGATGCGCCGGCAGCCGGCTATTACGGTGTCAAACTGTTCGTTGGTTTTATTCATAGCGAAAAGAGTTTTGCTTTGTGGATTTATCGGATGGTTTGCCCCATCAGGTTGAATAACTTGCCGTCACGCAGGATGAGCACCTGTCCGTCGCGCAGCACTTTCTGTGCAGCGGGTGCCGCCATGTCGGCATTTTCGAGAGCCGTGGTAGGTCCGGGAGTCACTTTTGCCTTACGGATATAGAGTTGCGGCACTATCATGGAAGCGCTTGCGTTCGAGGTATACGTGGTGAAACGCGGACTAGTGGCGTTATAGAGGAAACGTCCGTAAGAAGTGAGGCTGTTTTGGATAACAGCATTGCCGCCGGAAACAGACACTTCCCACTGCGTGTTTCCTTTGTCCCATCCGAGTTTCTTTACTGCCGTTGCGCCGAGCAACGAACCGTCGGCTTTGGCGAAAGTATAGTTACCTCCGCTCACACCCACGGTGAAGATGGTCACAGGTGAGTCGTCGTCGAGCGCAATCTTACCGTTGGTAATGGTTACATCGGATGGTTGCAGCACACTATTGGACATATTGGCAGCAGCAACCTTCTTAGATGTGCAGACGATAATCACTTCATCACCGGTGGTCATGTTGCTGAGGTCAGTGAGCTGTTCAAAATCGGCATTCTCCTCTACGGTAGAAGTGACGGTGATGGTTGTGTTAGCGGTGTAAGCACCATCTGCTGTTACCACGGAGACGGTCACCGTACCGGCAGATACACCTTGTACCAAGCCGTTGGTTGTCACAGTAGCGATAGAGGTGTTGTCAGAAGACCAAGAGACGTTTTTATTGGTAGCATCAGCCGGTAGAATGGTGGCAGTGAGTTGCACCTTACCATTGATGTTGACGGTAGCGGAGGAAGGAGTCAATGTGACACCGGTGACCGCTACGGGGTCGGTAACCACGGGACGCAGACCGATGAGTGCATCGAGGTTCGATGAGAAGTTGTAGGTTGTTCCGGTAGGCTTCAGCGCAGTGAGTGCAAAATAGCCGTTGCAGTCCCCTTCCCATCCCCAGTTAATGTGGAATTTGCCGTTGGCGTCACGTC
>CAMHEP010000037.1 GCA_946184195.1 uncultured Bacteroidales bacterium
CGACACCACGGGAATGACCGACGAAGAGCGTAAGCAAATCAACTTCGACCATCCGGACGCTTTCGACTGGAAGCTGCTGAGCAAGCATATCGGTATCCTCAAGGAGGGTAAACCGATCGAGCAGCCTATCTACTCGTATATCACCTGTACGCGTCAGGAAGAGACTATCCACATCGAGCCCAGAGAGGTGATTGTAGTGGAGGGTATTATGGCACTGCGTGACAAGCAACTGCGCGAGCATATGGACCTCAAGATATTCGTCGATGCCGATGCTGACGACCGTTTGGTGCGCGTCATCAAGCGTGATATTGTGGAACGCGGACGAACCATTGAGGGCGTGATTGAACGCTACCAGCGTGTGCTCAAGCCCATGCACGAGCAGTTTATCGAGCCCTGTAAACGCTACGCGGATGTCATCATTCCGCAGGGCGGACACAATAACGCCGCTATCAACATGATGGCGAAATTCATTAAGCAACAGTTGCGTGAGAAATAATATCGTACAACTATTCCTCACCTATCTCAAGATTGGCACTTTCACTATTGGTGGAGGCTATGTTATGCTTGCCCTTATTCAGCGTGAGGTGGTGGACAAGCATCACTGGCTTGAGGAGCAGGAGTTTCTCAATATGATTGCCTTGGCGCAAGCGGCGCCGGGACTGATTGCCGTCAATTCCGCTATTTTCATTGCATGGCGTATCTCACGCAACGAGGCACATCGTCATCAGCGCCTCTATTCCGCTGCCTGCGTAGCTGCAGCCGTTTTAGGTGCGGTATTGCCATCCATCGTGATTATACTCCTCATTGCCGTCTTCTTCACCTCCTACAAGTCCCTGCCTGTTATTGAAGCAATGTTCAAAGGCGTACGCCCCACCGTAGTGGCTCTCATTGCCGCTACCGCCATCCGCCTTGCACGCAAGATATAAAGGTAATTATTCCGCCATTGATTATGATTTATCTGCAACTCTTTCTCTCGTTTTTCAAGATTGGTCTGCTGGGTTTCGGCGGAGGCATGGCCATCATCTCGCTGGTTCAGAATGAGGTCGAAGTCCACGGGTGGATGACGAGTGCGCAGTTCCTTGATATCCTTGCTATCAGCCAAGTCACTCCGGGTCCGGTCGGCATCAACGTAGCCACCTATGTAGGCTATACCGCTTCCGGCACGGTATGGGGGAGTCTGTTAGCCTCACTCGCCATCATCTTGCCGAGTCTAATTATCATGGGCCTCTTGTGCTACCTCTACGAGAGTATCCGCCAACGCTGGAGCGAAAACAAGATTTTCCGTTTCACCATGCGGATGATACGCATATTGGTGGTGGTATTGATAGCCAATGCAGCCTACCGGCTGATGACACCCGCCACCTTTATGGACTATAGCAGTTGGGTAATCTTTGCCGTAGCTGCTCTATGCACCCTCCTGCCCGAAGTAAAGAAAAACCGAATGACCGAGACACTGAGTCATCCTATCCTGCTGATTCTTGTATCCGCTATCGTAGGATTGGTGATATACAGATAAAACCGGGCTCATCCATATCCCGAAAAAGAAACATCGCCTACTCTCCCGAGCGGGCGATGCACATTTTAAACACACAATATGAGCGGGCTTATAGAATGCCACTCACTTAAACACAACAGATGTACTTTATACGAAATCCTTGTACAACTTTGCATTCAAAGAGTACCATCGACACAATCCAATCTGTACCCACTCAATTACCAACTAATTTCATTTACATGGCAAAAGTACGTAAAATTTTCCATTCTCGCAAATTTTTACACAAAAAATAAACAAAAAATGGTATTAAATTGCAAAAAAGTTATAAGTAGACAAGATATAAACCATTGAATGTAAAAAAATTGAGAGTCATTTTTCCACATTATATGTTTTACAACATATTTCTCTGAAAGTCAGGAATTTTTGTGCCCAAGTTCGTCAGGGAAGCATCCTATACACCTTCATGAGGAAGGTAACGAAACCCATGGCGTGCGGTCCGTAGTCATGGAAGTCGGTTACCACCCATGCGGGGGAGCCGATAGCATGATAGAAGTTCTCGGAGTTGTAGAAAGGTACGGTCCTATCCACCGTTGAGTGGAACAGATAGAGCGGCACCTTGGGTATATAACCCAACGGCATATCCTCTATCTTCAGATAATAGAGCATACGTTTTGTTTGCGGCTTCGTCAGGTCCAAGGCATCGGGCAGGAGTATTTCCGACATGCAATTGGTTCCAATCAGTTCGTTAAGCTGGTTGACCGTATAGACTTTCGAGTTAATCCACTCCTCATAGTGCTCAAGGATATTCGGTTGGAAGAAATAGGAATAGTCGAAGTCGGCACCTACGTTACAATTCATTCCCATAACGAGCATCGGCACTGCACAGGGGATACCCATAGTATTCTCGTTGATGGAACGTGTGAACATCTCGCTTATATAGTAAGGACCGCCACCACAGAAAACACGTTTAACCTTAATTTTGTCTTTGTACATATAATTACCAGAGGCTTCGTCTATTTCGGTATCCAGTTGGAAAAGAGAATTAGCTATGGCAGCAGCCCCTTGGCTATAACCGAGCAGATAGACCTCATCCGACTTAATAGTGATACCACGTTCTGCAAAGAATGGGCGAACCGCTAGTGCCATATCCAAGATATGAATGGAGGTAATAGTAGCGCGCATATAGGGATGCACAGAGTCACGTGTAACACCGTATCCCAGATAATCCGGCATCACAATCGCATATCCTTTATTAGCGAGATACCCCTCCATACAGAAAGTCTGGCTCGGAGCCTCGAAATCAGCTGTTATGGTGTAGTGTGCTGCAACTATAATGTTCTTAATAGGTCCTGACTTCGGGTAATAGATAGCTCCGCTTAGACGCACGGAGTCTCCCTCCGGTGCGATGGACCAATAGGTACCACATACCTGATGCACTGTGCCGGCAGAGAGCGACTCCACCAGCCCACGCGCTACATCGGTAGAACCGATACTGCTGGCAATACGCATGACTGGGGAGGCATAGGAAGTCTCAGATTGTATATCCCTTTCATAGTAAGGGATAAATTTCTTACCATTAGTAGGCAGTTTTCCAAAATCCACCCCAAACTCAGCGTCAACATGCGCGCATGACGTAAACAGAATGTATGCTGCTAATAGAGGTACTATATAATAATATATATGGTGTAGTCGTTTCATCGTGTGTTATTTCTTTCTCATGGGATTCGTTTAATGGGGTTGTTAAACTGATAGATCAGACTCACTGTCAGTATACGTGAGGAGAGCATGGCTATATTATCTATGGATCCGAGAGCACTCAGTCCTCCCCACTCTACAGCTCCGTACCATCCTTTTTTCCCGAACTGCAAGCCGAACATCGTGAGTCCGAAGGCAGGATAGCACATAGTCCTACGGTGTGTCATGAAGTCCTCCTCCGTACCTCCGTTGATACATAGCCCAACAAAAGCCGCCGCATAGAGGTTAACCCATTCGGATCGGAAGAAAGTAAATCGTATAGTGGGAAGTACCGAGAGGTTATAGTAATAATGAGCTGGAGCATTATCGCCTTCTATGGCTATCTCTCGTCGGTCATGCCATCCTTGTTGGAACCAGTCTATCTGCATGCCGGAAGACAACCACCACCGCCAATAGTATTGGTATTCGGCGAAGAAGTGTCCTGTCAGGTAGTCTATCTGCGTATTGGGACGTCCTATATGGGGGAACTCAAATTTCATGGCAGATTCGAATATCATGTCTCCGTATCCGATTCGTACCTCATGCCGATAAGGGATTGTGTCGTGTGGAGTGGCATTAAGTGCAAAGGCAATAGTTACCAGCACATATAGTATAAGTAGCCATCGTCTCATGACACTACTTCTTGCTGCTTAATCTCCGAACGCTTGTAGGCGTCCACAATATGTTTAACCAAAGGGTGGCGAACAATATCCTTGTCGTTAAAACGTACGACTGATATACCTTTTATATCAGCAAGTCTATCCACCGCATCTTTTAGGCCGGATGTTTGACTAGCAGGCAGGTCTATCTGAGTAAGGTCACCGGTAACTATCATCTTACTGTTTACCCCAAGTCGTGTAAGAAACATCTTGAGCTGTGCCGTCGTGGCATTCTGTGCCTCATCCAGAATTACCACGGCATCGGAAAGAGTACGCCCCCGCATGAATGCTAAGGGAGCTATTTGGATGATTCCACGGTCCATATACTCGTTAAGTTTTGCTACAGGCAACATATCCTGCAGTGCGTCGTATAACGGCTGAAGGTATGGGTCTATCTTGTCCTTGACATCACCGGGAAGGAAACCTAATTTTTCTCCCGCCTCTACGGCGGGACGTGAGAGAATAATCTTCTTGACACGTCGCTCTCTGAGTGCCCGCACTGCCAAGGCGATAGCTGTGTATGTCTTACCGGATCCGGCAGGTCCTATAGCAAAGAGAAGGTCATTATCTTCAAAATCGTCAGCTAATTGTCTTTGGTTGAGGCTACGTGCAGTTATCATCTTGCCGTTTACTCCGTGTAGGATTAAATGGTCAGGCAAGACGGAGAATGGTTGTTCACCGTGTACTAATCCAATAATGTCCGTCTCTGTGAGGGCGTTAGTACGAACACATAGTTGTTCACACTTATGCAGGTTGGTCTCAAAACGACTGATGGCTTGCTCGCTACCGGTCACTTTAATCTGATAGCCACGTGCTACAACGCGTACATCGGGATGCTGATCCTTAAGGCATTGGATATTCTTATTATTCACGCCATAGAAAGTGGCAGTATCCAACGCTTCATTCAGAGTGAAAATTGTTTCCATTGCGGTAGGTCAGGTAAAAAGTCTATCTCTTGTTCGGAGACATGCGCCACTATGGTCTCGACCCCATTATTCAGTACGAGATAGGGGACATGTAGCAATCTGTTGTATACAGTAATCTGGTCCAATGTCTTTTGGGACAAAGCGACGGTGTCGGCTTTAAACTCAATGAGCATGCCGGGGTTCATCTGAGGCGTATAGAGGATGGCATCAGCCCGTTTTGGAGCAACATCACGTACAGTAGGCAGAGCCACTTCCACCGCTATCAGTGATGCGGGATAGTTATATTGTTCTACTAATCGGTGCAAAAATGTTTGCCGGACATACTCTTCCGGCGTGAGGCGTACGTATTTACGCCGCCACGCACAGAAGATATATTCCTTGCCTCGTATGTACTTGATTATTTCTGCCAATTGTCCTTAAGAGAAGCGGTACGGTTAAATACCAACTTATCGTCGTTACTGTCAGGGTCAACCACAAAGTATCCGTGTTTGAGGAATTGGTAGTGGTGTTGTTCGTGTACTCCGTTCTGAACAGGTAGTCTTTTCTTCTCTTTCTTGAGAGCAGACTCCACGAGACATGTAGTAACCTTAAGGCTATCCGGATTGAGCAGTTCACGGAAGTCACGTTCATCAGCAGAGGGGTTCTCCACGGCAAAGAGTCTGTCGTACAATCGTGCTTCAGCTTCCACACAAGAACGACATTCCACCCAATTGATGGTTGACTTAGTCTTACGGCTTCCCCCTTCCGTACCAGATTTAGAGGTCGGGTCGTAGGTAGCATAGACGGTAGTGATACGTCCGTCGGTATCCTTGTCACAACCGGTAGCTTGGATGATGTAGGCAGACTTGAGTCGTACCTCTCTACCGCCCGGACTGAGTCGATAGAAGTCTTTTGATCCCTCCTCCTGGAAGTCACCACGTTCTATGTATAATTCACGAGCAAAAGGCATCTCACGGCTACCCAATTCAGGATGTCCATCAATATAGTCTGCCGATACCACTTCGCCGTCGCCCTCGTAGTTTGTGATGACCAATTTGACAGGTTCGAAGATAGCACATACACGCGGAGCTGTCTCCTTGAGGTCCTCGCGTACAGTATGTTCCAATAGTCCGAGATCAATCATACCTTCCACTTTGGTATATCCTATCTTGTCAATGAAGGTGCGTATGGCTTGTGGGCTATAACCACGTCTACGCAGACCGCATACAGTCGGCATACGCGGATCGTCCCAACCGGCAACGAGTCCTTCCTTAACCAGTTGCAACATCTTACGCTTGGACATCACAGTATAGGTAATATTGAGTCGGTTAAACTCATACTGGTGGGGGCGATATTCGCTATCCGCGAATTGGTCAATGAACCAATCGTATAGGGGTCGATGCACAACGAATTCAAGCGTACAGATAGAGTGTGTCACACCTTCAAAATAGTCGGATTGTCCGTGTGCGAAATCGTACATCGGGTATACGTTCCAGCGTCTTCCTGTACGGTGGTGCGGATGTGTGGTGATGATACGGTACATGATGGGGTCGCGGAAGTGCATATTGGGATTGGCCATGTCTATCTTTGCACGAAGAACCATCTTTCCATCTTCTACATCGCCATTCTGCATAGCTTGGAACAATCGCAAATTCTCTTCCACAGGTCTATTGCGATAGGGAGACCCGGTACCGGGTTCGGTAGGTGTACCCTTTTGCTCGGCTATCTGCTCGGCGGTCTGCTCGTCCACATAGGCCTTCCCTTCCTTGATAAAACGGATAGCCAGGTCATAGAGTTGTTGGAAATAGTCGCTCGCATAGTAGATATTTCCCCAACGGAATCCGAGCCAGGCGATATCTTGCTGGATGGAATCCACATACTCCACATCCTCTTTTACGGGGTTGGTGTCATCGAAACGGAGATTACATACGCCATTATAGCGTTCGGCTATACCGAAGTCCATGCATATAGCCTTCACATGTCCGATATGCAAATAGCCGTTGGGTTCTGGCGGGAAGCGTGTCTGTATACGTCCGTCGTTTTTGCCTTCCTGCAGGTCTTTCTCTACTATCTGCTCAATAAAATTGAGACTACGTTCTTCCATCATGTTTAATGTATTGTTAGTAATGAATTATAATCCCTTGATGACGCCACGGTCAGAGCCCTTGACGAAGTTGACAATTAGGTCCCGCTCGGGTGATGCAGATAAATCCTGCTCAATACGTTCCAATGCCTGCGTCATGTTTAGTTTGGAAACATAGAGCAAGCGATAAACAGCCTGAATAGTAGCAATCTGTTCAGGAGTGAATCCCCGACGATTGAGTCCAACCGAGTTAATGCCGCAGAACTGAATGGGATCACGGGCGGCAATGACATAAGGCGGGATATCCTTGTTAACATGGGTACCACCTTGTACCATGATGTGTTGTCCAAGGTGTGAGAACTGATGTACAAGCGTGCCCCCCCCTAAAATAGCATGGTCTTCTACCACCACTTCTCCAGCGAGTTGAACGGCATTGGACATGATGATATTGTTATGGAGCACACAGTCGTGAGCCACGTGACAATATGCCATTATAAGGTTGTTATTACCAATGACTGTTTTCTCCTTGGAAAAAGTACCACGGTGGATAGTGCAGCACTCACGCATCACGTTATTATCCCCAATAATAGTGTAAGTGAGTTCGCCATGGAACTTCAAATCTTGTGGAATAGCTCCGATGACAGCGCTGGGGAAGATATGGCAGTTCTTGCCGATGCGAGTATGAGCACATACGGTAGCATTACCATCTACGATGGTGCCTGCACCTATCTCTACATCCTCTTCGATGATAGCGAACGGACCTATCTGTGCCGTTTCGTCGATTTTTGCGTCCGGATGGACGTAAGCTAATGGAGAAATCATATCTTGTATATTTAATTTGGTGTTACAATGTTATATATTGTTGTCTAAGTTGCTTTGCACAGGAGGTATTAAATCCGTGTCCCGGACAGTAAGCGATGAGTCGTCCCTGTATGCGAACGCCGGTGAGAGCCATATCGCCGATAAGGTCCAGTAGCTTATGGCGAGCGGGTTCATTCTCGTAGATTAGTGGTGATAAATACCCAAGAGCATCAGCGTCAATAGGTGGTTGACCGAGTTTATTACTCAGTCGGTTCATCGACCATTGACTGATTTTCTTGTCGTATATAACGAGTGCGTTCTGCATGTCTCCTCCTTTGATAAGTCCGAGGTGGAGCAACCATTCCACTTCGCGCAGGAAGCAGAAGGTACGCGCTTGAGCGATGTCTGTCGGGAAGAGCGAGAGGTCATCCAAGACCGCTGTTTGTTTGTTGAGGATAGGGGATGGATAGTCCACGTGTACTTCTACCTCAAATTTATCTGCCGGCACTATCTGCAGCTTGCTTCCCTTGCCGTTATCGAACGATATAGGTTCTGTCACCACCCAAGTCTTAGCCTCGGCGTCTTGATCCTCCACTCCGCCGGTCAATATCTGCTCAACGAATAATTTGGAACTACCGTCTAGAATAGGCATCTCGGGTGCATTGAGTTCAATCACGCAGTTGGTTATACCTAAAGCATAGAGTGCCGACATTGCATGTTCTATAGTGGACACTTTCCATTTACCATTCTCCACCACGGTACCACGGCTGGTAGAGGTGACATAGTCTGCCAATGCCTCGAAGGTTGGTCGACCGCTAATGTCTGTGCGACAAAGACGAATACCCGTATTCACCGGTGCCGGCCAGAAACGAGCAGTAATGACCAAACCCGTATGCAATCCTTTGCCGGTCAGGGTAAACGATTTATTGATAGTATGTTGTTTCATTCGTTACTACTTCTCCCTATCACGATGCTGCACACTTAGCCGTAATTTAAGGAATTAGAGTGCAAAGGTAGTCATTTTTTCCGACATATACAAATAAAAACGCCCTTTCGAGCGTTTTTTACGGTTATGGATTAAAGATTATGCGAAAGCAGATGGATGCACATGCGAGAGGAATGGTAGGGACATTTCCAGAAACCAGCCTTGTCGTGAGTGAGATCAGGAGAGCCATCCGTATTTACGCGCCAATACCATTCACCATGTTGATAATCAATAAGATGAGTATCTATAAAATGTATTATATGATGCACCATATCAAGATCCCGCTGTCGGTGAGTATGACCATAATAATTGAGATAACCCACGACTGCTTCTGCCTGATTCCACCACTCTCCATCTCCCACAGAGCCATCCGTATGTACATCCGCTCGTGCCGACTCGGCAAGAAGTGACACAGTGGCACCAACGTCCATGCCAACAACTTCGGCTGCCTCATCTATCAGCCATGAACACTCTATATCATGACCGGCGGAATAGGCCAAAGATGTGGGATGCCATGTCTCGTCGAAGAAAAGCCCCAGATGGCCAGAAGGCTGCAAGATAAGATTTGTAAAAGTATCGATAAGCATAGTAAGCGCAGCACGCACCTCATCAACACGATAGACTCGATAGAAAGCTGTATACGCCTCCATGACATGAAGATTGGTATTCTGTGATTTGATGGTATTCTCGTCTTTGTCGCTAAGGCGCATGTCGCTAAGCAGTTGCCACGAGCGTGATGCAGCCTCAATATATCCTAGGTGTTCGCGATCGCGTCCATACTCCTCAATGACACGAAAGAGTGATATGGCGGTACGAAGCGCTACCTTATCGCCTGTAGCACGCACTAACTCGCTATAGCCATAGAGCATGAAGGCTTGGGCATAGAACTGTTTATGGGCATCCAATGGTTCACCATCCGCTGTGACCGACCAATAGACCCCTCCATAATCAGGATCGAAGAAGAAACGCTCAATATAGTCCTGCGTCCAGCGTGCAGCGTCAAGATACTCGGGATTCCTCGTCACACGATAGGCTGCAGAGAAGGTCCAAAGCAGACGACCATACATGACTGCACTACGCGGTGCATCGGGATGAACTTGTTCATCACCTGTCACCTGACCATAAAATCCTCCGCGTTCGGTATCCTTAAGACGTAGCCAATAAGGGAGAATATTGGCGGTAAGAACATATAAAGACCAAGACATTTTGAAATGGATTAGTAACGTCAGCTAAACTTAGATATATTGCGAGATGATTGGAGGATAGAATCAATTTCACGCATGCGAGCGGTAGTAAGGGGATAGGACGCTACAATGACGATAGTTATAAGGCTTACTACTGCAGGAATAAATGACATGAGACAACGCAGGCACAGCAAGGCAGATTCGGGTTGGGAGATATCATCTGCCACGGGGGATGCTATGATATAGCCACATGTAGCCAAGAGCCACAACGCAGCCGAACCTCCGATAGCACCACCAAACTTCTGCGCCATGGAACTAGAAGAGAAAATAAGTCCTGTAGATGCGGTATGATTACATTGCTCTGCGTAGTCACTCACATCAGCATACATTGACCAAATAAGCGGCGACATGATGCCTGTGAGCATAGAGATAAACACCTGCGCGATAAGCATAAGCCAAAAACCAATAGGTGATACAGGAATAAAGAAAAAAGCAATACTTAGTACGCACAATGCTATATTGACAGCGATGAAAGTCGTCTTCTTGCCATACCGTGCTGCTAATGGTACACATAATGCGACACCTATCATGTTAGACACTTCTCCAACGGCGAGGAAGATACCGGCGTAGAAGAGGAAGGACCATTTACCGATTGATAATTGCGCACCTTGCGGAATGATGTCCGCAAAGAAATATGCCACCGTAGCACCGCGAATGGTGCAGAACAGATTGAAACATAGTGCAGCGCCGATAAGAATCCACCAAGGTTTGTTGGATAGTAACGATTTGAAATCGGAGCCTATAGAGACTGTCGAGACTGTATGCAGTTCCTCCTTGGTTAAAGAAAAACAGCAGAGGAAGAGCACAAAACATATTGATGCAATCACTATCATCGCCGACTGCCATCCCTGTGGGCTATCATATCCTCCTAATGCATTGCACAGAGGTTCCCATAGAAAGAGGGCGAGGAACGAACCGCCATAGGCAAAGAACATACGGAAGGACGAATAGACCGTTTTCTCCTGACTGTCCGCAGTCATCACACCTAACATTGCTCCATAGGGCACATTGATTCCCGTATAGACGGTCATCATCAGGATATAGGTAGCATATGCCCAGACGAGTTTGGCAGTGTAGCCCCAATCAGGCGTAGTGAACAACAAGATGCCTGCGATAGAGAAAAGCGGTGCCACAAAAAGCAGATAAGGCCTGTACTTGCCCCAGCGCGTGTGGGTGCGGTCTGCCAAAATACCCATCATCGGATCCGAGACGGCATCCCATATACGTGTAACGAGCAGGATAATACCTGCGTCCTTGAGCGAGAGGCCGAAGATGTTACTGTAGAAGAACGGCAGGTAATAGGAAAAAACTTTCCAGAACATCGACGAACTCATATCGCCGAAGCCATAGCCTATGTGGCGAAACCACTTGCTATTTACGATTTGGTCATTTACCATTTGGTCATTTATTTAGACATTGAGGCATTTTTTGCGACGAGGGCTTTGATTTTCTCCACGGAGGCAGAGGTGGTGAGTCCGTCTTCGGGGGTATGAAGGCAGTAGTCAAGAAGCTGCTCCACGGTAGTGGTGGCTACATGGAGTCGGGTGTCTGCGGAGGCGTAGTAGATAAACACCTTGCCGTCGCGCTCTATCCAGCCATTGGAGA
>CAMHEP010000038.1 GCA_946184195.1 uncultured Bacteroidales bacterium
AAGAAATAGTGTGCATCCTTCGCGTCGACTCCGAGTCGCTCCACATAGTAATCCTCCATCATGCGTCGTTCCTGCTCGGTGAGGGGTTCGGTGAGCAGTCGTCCGCGGAAGAGTTGTCGATTAGTGAACGCCTCGCAAAGGAGCCGGAGCACCTTGTCATCGCATGACATCCACGCCTTGATAGCCGACAGCACATCGCTATCGTCGAGGAGTGCATATTGGTGCATTGCCTCGCTACCCAAAGAGAACTCCTTGGCAGATATATGATTATAGAGGAAGAAATGCAATGCCGGTGCGCAGAAGAGTTCGACGCCCTGTGCCGCCAGTTCCTTGGCACGGGTGAGAATCTTGATGAGCAGTTGTTCGGCGGCGACGGAGGTCTTATGAAGATAGACCTGCCAATACATGAGCCGTCGTGCGACAAGGAACTTCTCAACGGAGTAGATACCCTTGTATTCCACGACGAGTTTATCGTCGACGACATTGAGCATCTTAAGCAGTCGTTCGCTCGCCACTCGTCCCTCCTGCACCCCGCTGAAGAAGGAGTCGCGACAGAGGTAATCCATGCGGTCGGTATCGAGTTGGGAAGAGATAAGCTGATGGAAGAAATGGCGCGGATACTTATCGCGGAAGATAGCTATCGCTTCGTCCAGCGGTCGTCGCGTCCAAAGCTGCTGTTCTGCCTTGGGAGAGAGGTCGAGGTTAATCTGCTCCATCATGAGGAGCGATATCTCCTCGTGGGTGATACCATCAACGAGGGTATGTTCGAGCACATGGGAGAAAGGTCCATGACCGATATCATGGAGCAGGATAGCCGCCATGGCCGCCGTTGCCTCGTTGTCGGAGATAGAAACCCCCTTGCCACGAAGCGAGGCGATACCCTCCTGCATGAGGTGCATAGCCCCTATGGAATGGAGGAAACGGGTGTGCATAGCACCCGGGTAGACGAAATAACTCAGTCCCAACTGACGAATACGTCCCAAGCGCTGCACATAAGGATGTTGCAGGACATCGAAGAGCAAGTCGTTCGGGATAGTGAGGAAGCCGAAGACGGGGTCGTTAATAATCTTATGTTTATTCAGCATAACTATCTGCCATGAACCATTATGGGACGCAAAGGTACGAATAATTTCCCGAACGTGCAAACATTCAGCATCTTTTTCACATAAAAAGGTCAAGAAAAGAAAATAAATTTGCACACATCGAAAAAAAACGCTATCTTTGCACGCTATTTATGCGCGAAACAAGCAGAAGCAAATAAAAATTAATTAAGTATATTATATAGTTATGAAGATTGAACGCTCAGAAATGAAAGACCTGCAAGCAGTCGTAACGATGACGGTAGAGCCCGCCGACTACAAGGAGCAGGTAGAGAAAGAACTGAAAGACCTGCGTCACAAGGTGCAGATGCCCGGTTTCCGTCCCGGCATGGTTCCCGCAGGATTGGTAAAGAAAATGTATGGTAAAGGCGTATTGGCCGACACGCTGAACAAGGTCATCGGCGAGGAGCTGGGTAAATACATCGAGGCTGAGAAGCTGAACGTACTGGGAGACCCGCTACCCAACGACGAGAAGACTCCGGACATGGACCTGGACAATCAGGACACGTTCACCTTTGCCTTCGACATCGCTGTGGCACCCGATTTTGACGCCAAACTCACCGGCAAGGACAAACTGAACTACTATCACATCACCGTTACCGACGAGATGGTAGAGAACCAAGTAAAGAGCTACGCAGAGCGTTTCGGCGAGTATGTAGAGGCAGACAAGGTAGAGGCAAACGACATGGTCAAGGGCATGCTGAAGGAGAATGCAGAAGGCGGTATCGAGAAAGCAGATGCCATCCTCACCCCTGCTTATATTCAGGATAAGAAGATACAGAAACTCTTCATTGGCAAGAAAGTGGGCGACGCTATCGTCTTCGACCCCATGAAAGCCTATGACAACGAGTCAGAAGTAGCCAGTCTGTTAGGCATTAAGAAAGAAGAGTTGGAGGCACACAAGGGCGAGTATACCCTCACCATCGCAAGTATCACCCGCCACGTTGCCGCCAAGATAGACGCCGAGCTCTTCGCGAAGATTTACGGCGACAAAGCTCCCAAGGACGAAGCTGCTTTCCGTGCCCAAGTGAAGGCTGAGATAGAGAGTAACATGGCCGAGGATAGCAAGTATAAGTTCGGACTGGACACCAAAGAGGCAATCATGAAGAAGGTAGAGAAGATGGAGTTGCCCGCCGAGTTCCTCAAACGTTGGGTGAAAGCGACCAACAAAGACATGAAAGAGGAGGAGTTGGAGCGCGACTTCCCCAAGATGTTAGAGGAGCTGAAATGGCACCTCGCCAAGGACCAACTTCTTAAGCACTTCGACATCAAGGTAGAGCAAGAGGATGTGAAAGCATACGCCCGTGAGGTAGCCCGTATGCAGTTTATCCAATACGGTCTGATGCACGTTGAAGACCAATATCTGGATAGTTTCGCTGCCGATATGCTCAAGAAAGAAGACCAACTGCGCGGTATTGTGGAGCGCGTGGCCGAGAACAAAATCTACGAGGCACTGAAGGGTGTAGCCAAGGTGACCGAGAAAGAGATTAGCCATGAGGACTTCGGAAAGTTGTTTGCGTAATGGCGAATGTAAAATTATAAACAAATAAACAAATAAAATACTAAAATATGAAAATCAAAGATTTTGATTTCGCCGGTAAGAAGGCGATTGTACGTGTGGACTTCAATGTACCGTTGGATGAGAACGGCGTCATCACCGACGATACCCGTATCCGTGGTGCCCTGCCCACCTTGAAACTGATTTTAGACAACGGCGGCTCCCTCATCATCATGAGCCATATGGGTAAACCTAAAGGCAAGGTGAACGCTAAGATGTCGTTGAGTCAGATCCGTGAGGCAGTGGCAAAAGCACTCGGTCGCGAGGTTCTTTTTGCAGAGGACTGCGCCAAGGCTAAGGCACAAGCTGATGCTCTCAAAGCGGGAGAGGTACTGCTGCTGGAGAACCTGCGTTTCTATCCCGAGGAGGAAGGTAAGCCCGTTGGTATTGACAAAGAGGACCCCAAGTACGAAGAGGCTAAGAAAGAGATGAAAGCTCGTCAGAAAGAGTTCGCTAAGACCCTGGCAAGTTATGCCGACTGCTACGTGAACGACGCTTTCGGTACCGCTCACCGCAAGCATGCTTCCACCGCTGTTATAGCAGACTATTTCGACGCTGACCACAAGATGTTGGGTCTGCTCATGGAGAAAGAGGTAGAAGCCGTGAATAATATCCTTAAGAATATCCGTCGTCCGTTTACCGCTATCATGGGCGGCTCGAAAGTATCGACCAAGATCGGTATCATCGAGAACCTGATGGACAAGGTGGACAACCTCATCCTGTGCGGTGGTATGACATATACGTTTGCCAAAGCCCAAGGCGGGGAGGTAGGTAACTCCATCTGCGAAGACGACAAGTTGGATCTTGCCCTCGACATCATCGCCCAAGCTAAGGCCAAAGGGGTGAACCTTGTATTAGGAACAGACTGTGTAGCCGCAGACTCTTTCAGCAACGATGCCAAGCAGCAGGTTGTACCCGCTAACGCCATCCCCGCAGGCTGGGAGGGTCTGGATGCCGGCCCCGAGAGCCGCAAGGCTTTTGCCCAAGCTATTGAAGGCGCCAAGACCATCCTCTGGAACGGTCCTGCCGGCGTATTTGAGTTTGATAACTTCACGGGTGGCAGCCGCGCTATAGCAGAGGCTATCGCCAAGGCTACCGACAACGGTGCATACAGCCTTATCGGCGGAGGCGACAGTGTAGCCTGCGTCAACAAGTTCGGCATGGCTGACCGCGTCAGCTATATCTCCACGGGTGGTGGTGCACTGCTCGAGGCTATCGAAGGTAAGGTACTCCCCGGCGTAGCCGCTATCGGCGAATAAGCAGCATGTATTGACTCACTAAGTAATCAAAGTCATGGAAATACAAGGAAAAATCATACAAGTGCTTCCCGTACAGGAAGGAACGAGCAAAGCTACCGGTAATCCCTGGAAAGTACAAGCATACGTACTGGAGACGCTTGACCAATACCCGCGCAAGGTACATTTCGAGATTTTTGGTGAAGATCGAATCAAGAGTAATCCCTGCAATATAGACGATTTAGTGACTGTGAGCTTCGACATAGAGAGTCGCGAGTTCAACGGTCGCTGGTATACCTCTATCCGTGCATGGCGTGTCCAGCCGGGTATTGTTGAAGCGAGTGCTGCTCAGCCCGGTCAGTCAGCTCCACAGCCTGCCGCTGCTCCGTCTGCTGCAGCAGCTCCCATGGGCGGTATGGGTGCCGCCAACGTGGAGGTGTTTGACGGCAGTGCCAGCGACGAGGGTACCGACCTACCCTTCTAATCCGGTAAACCACTCCGTTCCTACCTCCGTATGACAGGTCATCAACGCAGTATCATAGGATGGACTCTCAGCACCCTGCTCCTCATCGGAGCGGTGGTGCTTTGTGTCGTCCGTTGGAACGCGTGGTTCGGCATGCCTCAGGAGCCAGAATGGGAAGATGATGCCATCTCTTATCGTTTCGCATGCTTTGGCGACGATTCTGTGCCGGGATTTACGCATACAGCGTTGGGATGGCAAGACACGATAGAGCCGCAGCACCTACGTCTCGTAGTGTTAGGCGATGTACACAACAGCCTCACCCGCGCCGACTGGGACAGCATGGCTGCCAGACACGATTATATTGATGCCTACGCCCAGTTGGGCGACTTTGTAGAGCGTTGTTATTACTACTATTTTCAGTCGCTGTACCGCGAGTTGGACTCCAGTGCTTTTGCCACCAAGCCCATCATGGCGACTCCCGGTAATCACGAATATAGCAAGGGGATAGTTAAGACGCTCGACCCCGTGTGGACTGACATCTTCCGTAATCCGCAGAACGGTCCGAGAGATTTTCCCGGTACGAGTTATTATGTGGACTTCCCAAGGTTGCGTTTTATCGCCATCGATACCGATGGCTTGCACAGTCTGCGTAACCTGCTACGTACCCAGACATGGGCTAAGCGTTGTATAAAGACAGCATCGGGTCGTTTTGTCGTGGTCATGATGCACCATCCGGTCTACTCCACCGGTGCCGGACGTCAGAACATCTTTATTCGTTGGGTTTTTCGCTCCGTATTGTCCCATGCAGACCTCGTGTTTGCCGGACACGATCATAACTATGCACGCCGACTTCCCTTTGTCGACACCAATAGTGCCAAGAAATATTATCTGAGTACGCTGAATAAAAAGGACACCCGTGTAGCCTCGGGCTACCGCATGTACGAGCTACTCACTCTGACCGAGGACACCCTGCTCATGCAAACCTACCTTACGGATACGGGGCAATTATACGACGAAGTGCGCATTATACGGCACAAAGACGGCAGCCGCACTACAGAAGACCATGCGTCACAATGGCGCGAACTGATTGAACTGCCTGCCAAGTATGCTGACAGACAAGAGGAGATGCGTGTACGCCGTTTTCTCAATAAGCGCAAACATCGGTTGTCGGTTCATGATGAACCGTTCGTCAAGACAGACACCACAGGAGTGGCGGCTGTTGATTCAATCAAATAATTCCATTAAGACATCCAGTGATTTGGGCGTACGGAAACCGTCCATCTGCTGCTCGAGATAGGCACAGAGTGCCCCAAGCAGTTGCTGTCTCTCGTGCCGAGAGGTTGGGCGAAGGAATAGTTCAGGATGTTGTTCTTCATCGATAGCCACCCCGAGGTGCATACACAGTCCGTGCAGGAACCTCAGGTGCACATTCTCCGTATCGGGCGATTCATCCAGGTCGGCAATAGTATCGCGCAGAAAATCATATAACTGCTCATCCGCCATCGGATGCACCAACAAGGACACCAGAATCTCGGCAATAAAGAGAGCTACCGACTGTCGCCGTACGTCGTTAGGGATGCAATGAGGCACATGTGTGAGACTGATTTCCTTGAGTGTAGGCATAGTCCCGCTGAGCGGGTCTTCCTTCCCGGACGAGGTAATCTCCACCTCGGAGAGTGGCATCTGCATAGCCATCAGAGGTTGACGACGAGACGAGCGACCATATACCATATAATTAACGCGTCCATGCGTACGCGTATAGGCGCGCAGTATGGACGCACGGTCAGTATGGCGTATCAGTCCCAGGACTATAGCTTCCATCGCTTAACGGCGGATAAGGATATGCATCTTGTATCCATAGGGGGTTACCGATGACTGGGCAGATGTCTCCCCTAACTTACTCGGACATATAATCTCGCACTCCGCACCGGAGAAACGCATGAGTCGGACAGACTCATGCCATGCCGTACATGCCGATGAGGAGGTGAGGTAGTTGAACTCCACGGCATAAGCGTTGGAGATAGTAGTCCAATAGTCGATAGTATCGGCATCGGCAGTGAGTCGATACTGTTTATAGCGCAGCACAATCTTATCCGAGATGGCTACGGGATTGAGTTCGGTGTAGACGCTATCGTCCTGCACCAAGGTTGAGTCGCCGCATTTGGTGAGGTGGAAGTAGAAATTGTCGTAACCGGGCACTTCGTAATAGAGTTTATTAGGCCACTTCTTATATCCAGGCCATGTGTCGGTAGTCTCAATGCCTTCCCGCTCAATATAGTTGGCAATAGTCTTCTTCTCCTCCTTAAGCAAGGTGGAATAACTATTGCCACTGCAGGCACCCAACATAGCCACGACAATGGTCAAGCATACTATCTGATATATTCGTTTCATCGCCATATAGTTATTTCTATTCGTACATTCGTATAGGGTGGTACCGTCCCGTTACCTCCTGCCCCATAGGCGGTATACCAAGGAGCCAATACTTCGGTGGTATCTCCCTCGTGCATGAAAGTTATCGCTTCATCGATGGCTTTCACCATGTCTGTGCGACCTATCTTAACCTGCTTCTGCTCATCCACAAGCAGTCTATCCTTCAAGGTTCTGACTCGCCAGTGTACCTGCCAGAAACTATCTGCCTGAGGCATAGGTGCGTCGCTTGTCCGCACGCGTCGCATCCATGCTCCGCAGTCCAGACGATAGTAGTCGTCATGATGGTCCGCCACACACGCCACTATCTCCCCATCGGCAGCGTCCGCCATCCGGTGGTTCAGTTCCATGAGTTGTATCAGCGAAGAGTCCGCCTCACTGAGGGCACTCTGTCCATTGCGTTGCGAGGGACGCTGGGGTGGCGTGTGTGTGCAGGCCAGCATCACCGACACTATGGCTAATACAATAGCGAGACGGCGGCTCATTCCTCACTGCCTTTATGCCGGGCGCGCTTATACTCCGTGGGGGTCATGCCGTAGGTAGCCTTGAAGCACTTAGAGAAGTAGCGGCTATCGTTCATGCCGACCATATAAGTCACCTCGGTAACATTGTACCCACCGTGCTCCAGTAACTGGGCAGCCCTTTTGATACGCATCTCGCGGATGAACTCCACAGGACTCAAGCCCGTGAGTCCCTTCAAGCGGTTGAAGAACACCGTTCTACCCATACCGACCTCATCCACCAGTTCGTCCACCGTCAGGGCATTGTTGTCCATCTGTTTCTCCATGACGGTCATCAGACGCATGAGAAACGCATCGTTAGGTTCTTCCTTATTACTCTTCTGCGGTTCCAAGCGCAGCAGTCGGTTTCGGTAACTCTCCTCCAGATGTTCACGTTGACGGAGGATATTCTTGATACGCGCCTTGATGTATTCGGGTTCGAAAGGTTTGGTCACATAATCGTCCGCTCCATAACCCAGCGCCTCCAGTCGGCTCTCGATGGCCGACTTGGCAGAAAGCAGGATGACGGGTATATAACTGGTTGCCTCTGAACTCTTCACGCGGCGCAACAACTCTATACCGTCCATATTAGGCATCATTAGGTCTGTCACGATGAGGTCGGGGACATTCTCCTGAATGGCCTTCAATGCCACCTCGCCATCCGATGCTTCACGCACGTTGTATTGCTGAGCAAGAATGCTGACCAGGAAGCGGCGCATATCTTCGCTATCATCCACGACGAGAATAGTACGACGCGGGCTACCTCCCATCTCGGCAGCATCGGGCAGGGAGACCTGTCCTGCCGTTGAGTCCGCCACACGAGGAGCCGTAGCATCCGTATCGTCCACGATGAGGTCGGCGTCATTGTCATAGTGTTCCTTGTCGGTATGGAGGAAGATGGTAAAGGTGGTACCCTCGCCCACTTTGCTCTCCACCTCAATATAGCCATGATGCATATCCACCAGTTCCTTCACCAGGTTCAATCCAATACCGGTGCCAGGCAAGGTATTTCCTCCTTTGTTCTTAAGCGCGTCGTGCGATGAGAAGCGCTCGAAGAGCATACTGCGTTTCTCCATCGGTATCCCCACTCCCTCGTCCTTGACGCTCATGAGCAGATAGCCGGGTTTCTCCCTCAGTGCTACGGATATATTCTTGCCCGACGGCGTGAACTTGAACGCATTACTCAACAGATTATAGAGAATGGTGTCTATACGCTCGCGGTCCGCCCATATCTCGTCCGACTTTGCCTCGTTAGTGACGGTGAGGTTGATATGCTTATCGTATGCCTCCTTGTTGAAGTTAGCACACACGTCCTTGATGAGCGGGAAGAGGTTGATACGACGCACCTTAAGCCGCATCTTCTTATTTTGTATCTTGCGGAAATCCAACAATTGGTTCACCAAGCGTAGCATACGCTGGCTGTTATTGCGTACCAACTCCAGTTGCCCACGTACCTGCGGGCTGATGCGCTCGTTATTGAGGATATTCTCCACAGGTGCGATGATGAGCGTGAGCGGTGTGCGTAACTCATGGCTTATATTAGTGAAGAAACGCAATTTGATATCCGTCACCTTTTGCTCCACCTCCACTTCTTGACGTAGGAGAGTGTTCATTTTGAAGATATAATAGAGCGCATAGAAGAGAGCCAACGCCAACACGATATAGATGGCTATTGCCCATCCAGACTGCCAGAAAGTAGGTACAATATGAACAATCTGTGTGGTGGTGTTATCGAGCCATATACCTTCGCTACTGGTTGAGCGTACGTAGAACGTGTACTTACCGGGCTTGAGGTTGGTATAGGTAGCCACACGACGTGAGCCGGCTCGCACCCAATTTTTGTCGTATCCCTTGAGACAATATTCGTATTGTATACGCTTGGGGGATATATATTCCAGAGTGGTGTAGTATATGGTCACGGCATCCTGTGTAGGGTGCTCTATCTTCGTAATCACAACCGGTTCCTCCCCTGTCGGGCGGGTTATCATAGACGGTGTGAAACGGCAGTAGCCGTCGGAATATCCGAATACGATGTCTCCGTTTTGCAAACGGATAGCTTTGGCTTCGGTGAAACTTCCGTCTGTCAGCACATCATGTTGTTGGAACGAGCTATCCTGCGGATCGAAGCGGTATATCTCTTGTTCTCCGGCGCACCAGATACATCCCAAGGTGTCGACCTGCATAGCCACGACTATACCGGATATCTGCGGCACGGGTTCCAGATGCACCTGCAAGCCCTTGCCCACCAACTTATTCAGTCCGCCGCCAAAGGTGCCTACCCATATCTGTCCTTGTGCATCCTGAGTGAGGCATCGTGTATCGTAGTAACGGATGAGTGTGTCCTGCATAGCGAAACGTTTTCCGACCCACAGTCCTGCCGTAGTAGCGGCATAGAGCATACTATCGGTCAAGAGGAGTTGTCTCACCTTCATTCCAGGAGCACGATGAACCTGATTGTACTGCAAATCTATCACTGTGATACCGCCACCATAGGTACCTACATAGAGGTATTTATGGTCTGTTACCATATCGTATACGTCATTGCAATTAAGCGGTATTGGGACATCTGTTCCGAGAATACCTTTCCCTTTTGTACCGAGCAGCAGTTGTCCTTCATTTTCCAGAGCGCAGTAAATCATGCGGTCATCCTTATTGAAAGCCTTCAGTTTCTCGCCATTGATGGTCATCCCCTCCTGTTGCAGTTCGATGAGGGCGCGCACCTCTCCCGTCTCGTTCTTGTCTTCACGTACGTCCTCAAAACGGAACGGCTGCGGGATGAGATCCACGCAGTCCACGCCGCGGTCGTAGGTGGAGAGCCACAACAATCCCTGGCGGTCCAGATACGCCGCATGTATCATATTACTCATCTGGTCGCCAAAAGGCCATTCCAAGCGGTCTTTCTCAAAGTTATACCGTGAGAATCCGCCTCCGGTCGGGTTCACCCACACATTACCCGTTGAGTCCTCCAAGATGACCATGTGTCGACGTAGCTGGTGCGTCACGCGGTTATCCACAGGTGGTGTGAAGCGTTTCCACTGTCCGTCACGGCAACGCATGATTCCGGGTTTACTATCTGCCATCCAGATAATACCATGCTGGTCTATATAGACAGAGTCTTCCGATGCACGGGCAGACTTAGGAACTAAGGCTTTGCCACCCACATGTACGAACTTATCGCCATCCAGACGGAACACTTCCTCGTCATAGTTTTCCACGTATATATATCCTTCTTTATCCTGCCATAGCGACTGAATACGGTTGTTATACATCCCGCTACCGTCATCGGGTAGTGACTTATAATTGGTAAAGGTAGTGCCGTCGAACTTGCTCAGTCCGTCCCATGTACCGAACCACATATACCCGTCACGATCCTGCATCATAGTCATGACAGTGTTCTGTATCAGTCCGTCCTCAGTGGAGAAATGGCGTACCACATAGTGTTCAGCCTGTAGGGCCATGAAGGGTACCATAGCCCAAAATAGGAAAAATCTTTTCATTGTATCACTTTAGATTTTGAATATACTTACCATAAGCAGTCTTCATCTCCGCCCCCAGCCGGTGCAGTTCGTCGGTGGTTATCCATCCGTTGCGCCATGCTATCTCCTCGATGCAGGCGACGTAGAATCCCTGACGGTTCTGTATGGTAGCGATGAAGTTACCTGCATCCAACAAGCTGTCGCAGTTCCCTGTATCAAGCCACGCGAAACCGCGTCCGAAGAGTTTGACGCGGAGGGTACCGTCCTCCAGGTAGGTACGGTTCAAGTCTGTTATCTCATATTCGCCGCGGCGGCTGGGTTGCAGTACAGCGGCACGGTCGCAAACGGTATGGTCGTAGAAATATAGTCCGGGCACTGCATAATTGCTCTTGGGGTGCTCGGGTTTCTCCTCCAGAGAGAGCACCTTCCCCTCGGCATCAAACTCCACCACGCCGTAAGCACGCGGGTCCGCTACTTCGTAGCCAAAGATGCATGCACCCTTATCCTGCTCCGCCATTCGTACAGCGTCACGCAGCATAGTGGTAAATC
>CAMHEP010000039.1 GCA_946184195.1 uncultured Bacteroidales bacterium
GTCAGTAGCCGTGAGCCCATGCGTGTGGATAAGGTAGTAGTGGGAGGATTATATGACCTATATGGCAGTGTGAAGGGGAATAACTATTTTCCGAACATCAACCCTTTGGATATAGAGCTGGAAGTAAATGGCGTACGTGTCAACAGCAAGCGTATTAACCATTATCATCAGCAGATGAACCTGCGCACCGGTACATTCAGCGGCAGTTATGACTATGAGGATATTCTGCGCGTGCGGTATTCCACTCGAGCACAACGTCATTTGCCATACTGCTTCATGACGGATGTCGTCGTGGTTGCTCAGAGGGGGTGTACCGTACGTGTTATCAATCAACATCGAACTCCGGAGTCACTACGTGAGCCGCATGGTTATCTTACGCGTGTGGACAACAAGGCGAATCCGTTTACAGCGCACTATCCACACTATGAACTGCTGACGACAACGGCACTCTCGCCAACAGGTAGACATTCGATAGCTGCCACAACAGCCTTCCTCTTTCCTGATGCAGAGGAATTAGGTACTCCTTACCCTGTTATGCACCGGGACCATCGTGGAGTGGGTAGACATACGATGGAGTTTGCCGACACACTGCAGGCGGGGGATAGTCTGCATTTTTGTGTGGTAGGTACCATCATAGCCTCCAACGAGGTGCCGGATACACGTTGCGAAGCGGAGCGATTGACGGTGTATCAGTTGCTGGAGGGATATAATCGTGTCCAGAGCAGACATATCAAAGCATGGAATGACTTATGGCAGTCGGATATCGTCATCGAAGGAGACCCTCAAGCCCAACAGGATATACATAATATGCTGTATCACCTATATGCTTTTTTCCGTAGGGGGAACGCATTTGGTTGTTCGCCTATGGGCCTTTCGGGCTTAGGTTATAGCGGACATGTGTTCTGGGATAGCGAGACGTGGATGTTCCCTGTGCTGCTGCTCATGCATCCGGATTTGGCGCGTGAGATGCTCCAGTATCGCTATGATCGTCTGCCTGGAGCGAAACAAAAAGCCTATCTCATGGGCTATCAAGGTGCCCTCTATCCATGGACACAGAGCGACATCAGCGGGCAGGAGAGCACCATGCCTCACACCATGTACCCCTCCCTCGAGCAGCATGTCACGGGCGATATAGCTGTGGCTTGTTGGCAGTACTATCAGGCAACTCAGGATATACAATGGCTTCGGGAGGTGGGATATCCTATCTTATCTGCTACAGCTACGTTTTGGGCAGATAGGGTAGAAGATGATGGTAGTATACTTTCTCTGACAGGACCTGACGAATGGAATAGCAACAGTTATGGTGGCAAGCAGATTAATAACGACGCTTTCACCATAGGGGTAGCTAAGACCAACATGGAATATGCCTTGAAGGCCGCCAAGTTGTTGGGTGAGGTAGCAAACCCGCGTTGGGCGTCTACTATGGACAAGATGCATTGGACTTACCTGAGGGATGACATCATCGCCTCGCATGACGCCTATCATGGTGAAGTGACCAAACAGGCATCGGTGACACTCTTGGCCTATCCGCTGCATTGTATCACTGAGCCTCATGCCATTCGACATAATATGGAGTATTACATCGATAAGGTGCCTGACAAACGTACTCCGGCGATGGCTAAATCAATCTATAGTGTGCTCTATGCACGATTGGGAGATGCAGACAAGGCTCTCTATTATTGGCGTGACTCGTACTTGCCGAACCTCAATCCTCCGTTCCGGGTGATGGCTGAGTTTAACGGGGGAACAAACCCGTATTTTATCACAGGTGCTGCTGGCACGCTGCAGGGCTTATTATACGGCTTTGCAGGACTGGAGTTGACGGACAAGGGACTGAAGCGTGTTTATCCCTCCTTATTACCGAGCAATTGGTCACGTATGGTTATTCGCCGACAAGGAGAGAAGGATATTATCATAGAATAGGTACTTCCTGACTAAATGCACATATATATGAAGAGAAATAGCGTTATTCGTAATTGGTCATTCGTCATGGCTTTGTTCCTTCTTTCCTCCCCTCTCTACGGAAGAGAGGACGGGGGAGAGGCTCTTTGCCATTCGCCGTGGGGTGTCAATGCGCATCCATATACTTATTCGTCGTCACGTGAAACACCTACTCCCCGCGGTTATCGTCCTTTCTACGTCTCCCATTATGGTCGTCACGGTTCTCGTGCCGACATGGGTAGCCGTTATTATCCTCTGTTGGACTCGATATTGACGAGTATGCGGCAACAAGGGATATGGGATAGCACGCATGACTCGTTATGGCACCTGCTTAAACGGGTAGACAGCGCCTATGCAGGAGCCGACAGACGACTGCTTCCCTTGGGACAACGTGAACAAGCGGGTATAGCCGAACGCATGTATCGTCGTACACCGCAGCTCTTTCGACATGGAACGATACGTGCCGTGAGTTCTGTAGTTCCTCGTTGCCTGATGAGTATGACTGCTTTTTCCAACGCGCTGACTGCGCAGTGTCCGACGGTTAATTGGCAAATGGACTGTGGAGAGCACATACAGCCGGTATTGAACTGTCGGGGGCCCTTGGCGTTGACCTATGAGTTAATACCTAAAGTAATTGATAGTCTCGTCTATACTGCTGATATCACGACTTATGACCGCGCAGTGTATCAATTGGCGGTCTATGCTCGTCTGTATGGCATAGAGGCCTCGCCATACGATTATCTACCTCAGAACAAAGTGGCACGCATCGAGGCATATGACACGTATCATTTTTATCTAAATTTCTGCAATACCCGTTTCGGACACCTCCGTTATCCCTATGCTCAACGGGGACTAAACGATATTATATGCCGTGCCGATTCGGTGATAGGCGGAAATCGAAAAGTAGTGGCAGACCTGCGCTTCGGGCACGATGACCCGCTATTGTGTCTGGTGGCAATGATGCATATTAGAGGGGTAGGTTCGGCTCTTAGCGAAGCGGATATACTCGATCAGTGGCCTGCATGGAAATATATCTGCATGGCATCCAATGTGCAGCTTATCTATTATCGCAATAAACAGGGAGATGTGCTTGTTAAGGTGCTCTACAATGAGCAGGAGTGCCTGATCGACGGCGTAGAGGCGGTATCAGGATGTTATTATCGCTGGAACGACGTGCGTGCACTATGGCTTAATAGCCATCGATTTGCTACCTATAACGTGCGCTATGTCAACCCCAAGAACGGCGACACGGGTGACAAGTATTGGGGTAATCGTCGTGAATATGTCATCCGCAACGTGTTGGATAATCATTTTGACATTGTCGGTATGCAGGAGGTGACGGGTAATAATAGAGACTCACTAACGGGAACAAGTCAATTGGAGGACTTACAGCAGGGATTGGCAGGTTATGACTGTATTGCCTACGAACGAAATGACAAACGATACTCGTACAATGCTATTTTTTACCGACGCGACCGCTATGAGTGTGTACGTCATTTTGCGTTCTGGCTTTCGGAAACACCCAATGTGCCATCCTATAGTTGGGGGAGCCGTTTCTATCGGCGTTGTGTGGTTGCTATCATGCGCGATAAAACGACAGGGCAGGAGTTTGTCTTTGCAAACGCACACACGGACTATGAGCCGCAGGAAGCCGGATTAAGGCAGGCGCAACTATTGGCAGATACATTGCCCGTGATTGCTGGCGGACGACCCCTGATCTTGGTGGGAGACCTCAACCATGACCGTCTGCAGGACCCGCAGATATATGCTACCTATCGTAAGACCTTGAATGATATGGACTATCCATGGTTCCCTACTTATCAGAAATGGCGCACCATACGGGATGACGACTTCATGAGTGGCAAGCAGATAGACTTCCTCTTCTATCGCAACATGACTCCGCTTAATCGCGTTGTTGTGACCGAAGACTTCGGACGTAGCGTTGCACCCAGCGACCATTTCCCCATCTATACGGATTTCCAACTGGTCGCTCCACCTCTAATGGACCCCATACGTTAACAAGAAACTATATCAAATGACACGAAAAGAGTTTTTACAAACATTGGGCGTCTCCGCAGCCGTATTGGCTATGGAGTCTATGCCGGGAGCTTCACTCGTTGAAGCTGCAACTCAACAGATGGTGGAAGGGGAAAACAAGCCTCTTCCTAAGAATACCGAACGTCTTCGTTTTGGGCTGCCTGACCAAGAGGCTAAGGTGATGAAGCCTGTCACAGCTATCGTCATCGGTGCCGGTTCGCGAGGCTCCGTCTATGCTGCTTATAGCGCGCAGTACCCTGACTCCCTACGTATTGTCGGCGTCGCAGACCCTAACCCCGTTAGACGCAAACAGATGGCGAAGACTTATCACATAGACGATAATCACTGTTTCAACGATTGGGCAGACGTGTTCCGTTATCCTAAGTTTGCCGACGCGGTCATCATTGCTACACCCGACAATCTTCACTATGCCCCCTGTATGAAAGCTCTCGCCTTCGGATACGACGTGCTGCTGGAGAAACCTATTGCACAAACGGCTCGCGAATGTACCGACATCCTACATCAGGCACGTAAATACGGCCGTATCGTCGGCGTATGCCATGTCTTGCGTTATGCTCCCTATTTCCGCGCTCTCAAGCGAGTGCTCACAGAGGGTCGAGTAGGCGATGTCATCAGTGTGCAACACCTCGAACCGGTGCGCTTCCACCACATGGCGCACTCGTACGTACGAGGTAATTGGCATTCGTCCAAGCAAACAACACCCATCATCCTCGCTAAAGCCTGTCACGACCTCGATATCATCCGATGGCTTTTGGATAAACCGTGCAAACGTGTTTCCGCCTTCGGCTCCCTCTCGTTCTTTACACGCAAAAACGAACCTGATGGCGCTGCTGACCGATGTCTCGATTGCGTCGTGGAGGCAAAATGCCCCTTTTCTGCGAAGAAGATATATATCGACCGACATAAATACCTCTATGTCTTCGATTCGCTGCCGAAGGACCAAATGGCTAAGGATGCTAAGTTGACAGAATATCTGCGAACCACTGACTATGGGCGCTGCGTCTTCCGTTGCGACAATGACCAATGCGATCATTATGTCTGCAACCTTGAGTTCGAAGATAAATCCACTGCCTCGCTGCAAGTGGAAGCTCTCACCTCCTATGGCGGACGTAAAACACGCATCATGGGCACTAAAGGAGATATCGTCGGTGATATGAAATCCTTCACACTAACAGAATTCCTCACGGGCAAGAAATACATCTGGGATGAAGATATCAGTAAACTACCCGGCTACGAAGGACATGCCGGTGGAGACTGGGGTATCATGAAGGACTTTGTGCTAGCAGTGGCTAATCAGGATGAGAAATATCTATCTTCATCCATTGACGTATCCGTCGAAAGTCACCTCATGGGCTTTAAGGCGGAACAAGCTCGACTCAAGCAAAAAATTGCTAGGCTTTGACAATATCCTCCCCTTCCTCCTCTCTACAAGGGAGGACCGATTGGGTTGCCTTCGTGGTATAATTTTTGTAGGAACGGAGTAGAGTGAGTACTTTCCTCCGTCTTTTATGTAATCATTAATTGTAACAATGTATGAAAAAATCTATTCAACGCATGATGGGTCTCGCCGTTGGGGCTATGTTGGCTATGAACGCAACGGCTATCACACCCACACGAACCGTCTATCTCTATCCGCAAGGTGCTCCCGATAGCAACGGATACACCGAAGCCGACGAAGAATACACGAGGGAGCGACTCTTCCGCACGGCAAACCCGCGTCTCGACATTTACATGCCACCTACAACGAACAGCTCGTCATTCGTCATTCGTCATTCGACATTGCTTTGTTGCCCGGGAGGCGGGTATCGTTTTACCTCCGTCGTGAACGAAGGCGTGAACGTAGCTGAATACTTTGTGCCGCGGGGCTACGTTGTGGCTGTACTCAAATACCGCTTACCTAACGGATACGAACAGATACCCCTCGAGGATGCCATGCGGGCCATGGAGATACTGCGCGATAGCGCCGAGACATGGCTTTTAGACCCACAAAAGATTGGGGTTATCGGATTCTCTGCCGGAGGACACCTCGCAGCATCGCTCGTCACGAAGTATAACTCTCCCAAGAGTCGCCCGGACTATGGTATTCTGGTTTATCCGGTCATCTCGTCCGATAGCACCATCTACCATAAAGGTAGTTTTCGTGAGTTATTAGGCGAGAATCCCTCGGCGGAGCAGTTAAAGCGTTGGTCTATTGATAAGCAGGTGCGTCCTGACATGCCGCCATGTCTTATCGTTGCCTGTCAGGATGACGCTACGGTAAAGGTGGAGAACTCCATCCGCATGTATCAGGCAATGACTGCTGCTCACGTAGAGGCATCGCTCGTCCTCGTTCCTGAGGGAAAGCATGGATGGGGATTCGCACGTCAGTTCCCCAATCGAGAACTCATCGAACACGCTATTCTCGGCTTTATACGTACCCACTGATATACATTCCCACTAACATAATAAATAATCCCGACTCTTCTCCGGAGCCGGGATTATTTTGACATCGAAATAGCTAAATATATAGAATTCTATAAATATAGATATCTATCTTCTTAGAAGCCAAGCACATTATATCGCTTGCCATCCTTTTCAATAACGATTTGCCCGTTGGCATCAATATACTTGCGTACGACGGGAGCTGCGATTTCGCTATCAGCGTCTTCCACTCCTGTGTGTGAACCGCCCATTGATACTTTGGCGCCGAATCCACCACGACCGTTAGCGGCACGCACATAGATAGTCCTACCTGCATACTCGCTCGCGTCGAACGACTTGTCTGCGGTGAGAGCCACTAACTCATCGTCAGCATAGACGAGGAAAGCAGCTGCATCGCTTGTCCAACTATATATATCGTTGTTCTCGTTCGGGTCGCTGACCTCAGTCTGCGCGGCGATAACTGCCGGATCCCATGCGGTGCCGAAAATCACCGAGTAACTGTAGTTAGCTACCTGCTCAGCCGACAATACCGTCTCTATCTGACGAGTAGCATTACCGCTCTTCTCGTCGATGAAAGTCACAATATTGGACGCGGGATTAATCACCGTTCCGTCACTCAGGTGCGTGTTGTACTCGCCGAAAACGGGCCATGCGTTAGCGTTCATTAGTTTCTCTGTCCAACGGCTGATACCACTACCGGTGAAACTGAACTGACCTGCACTATAGTCGACCAACGTATTGAGGAAGATGGTGGTCGGAGTGTTGTTCCATGCACGACCCAAGCTGACCGTCGGGCACTCACTCTTTAGCGTGCAACCCTCGAAAACATACGCATCGGTAGCAGGACCATTGGCTGCTGTCACAGCGTCCGACCCGCCACCGTTGCTGTTGCGTTTCTCGCAATAGAGCAGGTTGTTCTTGAAGTATACCTTTCCGTCACCGCATATATAGTCCACCGTTCCGTGTATCTCGCAGTCCTCAAAGTACTTCAGCGCTCCGGCAAGATTGCTATAGTAGGTGTCCTGATAACTGAGCATGCGAACGTTTTTGCAGATGCTCTTGGTCCCCTGATCGTGCAAGCAGACGGCACGACCGTTGTTGTTGACATAGTAGTCCAGCGCGTTCTGTAGCGTCAGATCTTGCAGGTAGAAGTTCTGTACGTTCTTGTTAACCTTCAAGGTGGACGTCTTGTCGATACTCTCCATCTCAACAGGAGGCTCGTTCTTGATAATCGTACCCGTCATCGATTCACCAATGATGGCAACATTGTTAGCCGTAATGGTTGTCATGGTCGTCTCGCCGAGGTAGTAGGTACCGTTGGGGAGGAAGATCTTTCCGCCGCCATCTTCGTTGACCTTGACGATGGCATAGAGCAGTCCGGCTGCATCATTAGCGGTTACTATGTAATAGCCGGTAGCTTCGTCCTTGGTGAGGAAATCCACTACATTATAAACAGAAATCTTATGCACATAGTTTTGTCCGCCCTCATTGACAAGGGTGAAGGTGAGCGTAGTAGCCGCACCGCTATATGAATAGATAATTTGGTCACCGTCTGTGGCAACAATAGCGTCCATTCCATCAAGAACATTACCTTGTGCGTCACTGACGCTGAAGGTAGCACCTGCTTTACCTTCTTTGCAGAGGGTGAAGACAATCTGTGCCTTACCGGCTACATCCAGGGAGAGACTGTTGCCGTTGCTCAGGACAAAACCGTGTTTAGCATCATGCCATGCGGCACCATTGACATTGAAGGTCTCGTGGTCCTCTGGGTAGAAGGTACCAAGGGTGAGGTCGTAGTTCTGCACCGAACCGACACTGACACTCTCCATAGGGGTAACAAGCGCCATGATGGTCGTGTTGCCTGTGATAACATCTGAGGCTTGTACCTTATATTTAGTGGCATATACCCATCCGCGGAATACTTGTCCTTCGGGGATAGTGAGGTCTGCCACGGTATAGGGCACCTCGCCGATGGGGTCGCCTTCATATTTAACTACACTTCCGAGTACGGTTCCGTTTTGATCCTTGTAGCTGATAGTAGCCTCTTGTACCTCAACGGCTTCTGCTTTGAAGTAGTTCATATATTGCACAGGACCAAAGGTCAGTGTATCCGCTTCGCCCACATAGAGGTAAACGAATACATTGTCTGGAGTGGTGGAACCGTAGCATCCTCCCTGCGGATAGGTAAGGGTAGCAATAGTCTCCCCGTTTTTGTTCTTCACACGGATAGGCTGGTTGCCATAATTGCAATCACCCAAGGTGAACTTAACCGTTCCGTCAACGGGCACCGTGATGGTGAATGCTCGATAACCGTGTTGGTCGTTGTTGAAAGTGCCGCTGAAGGTCACGCCTTCGGGGACATTCTCAGCGGGGTATTCCTCACTCATGTTGCACATTACCATCTCGAAGTCGGTGAAGTTACGGGCGATGGTCTCAATAAACTCAATCTTTGTAAGAACCGATTGCACACCTGAGCCGCGCTGAATGTAAATATTCTTCTGCTCGGCACTGAGTTCGATGGTGGCGGTACGGAGTTCGGTGAAGTGCTCTGTCTCGCCAATAAGAGTCAGGTTCGACGTAGAGGGTGTTTCTCCATCAGGAAAATGTGATACCTTGAGCCATGTCTCGTTGCTTCCAGAACGTGCTGAGTAGGTCAGTTTGAGCTTACCGGCAACGGCGGCTTTAGTAAAGTAGCAGTAGCCGCTACCATCCATTTTGACGCCTTTCAGACCGTTGTTGGTTCCGGCTGCATCGTTAACCTTGCTGCCGTAGGTCAGTCCGTTGTCCGGACTGTTGCCGGGAGCAGTTTCTGTGTAGTCCCAGCGCAGGTCGTTCTCGCCTGCATACAGCCCGACGCTAAGGAATAGGGCTGTCATAAAAAAGAAAACTTTTTTCATTGTGTATTAAACGATTAGTTGGTTGATTCTCTTGGTGTCGGTGGAGTAATGATATGCCATGCAATGGATTCTTTGCTCCTTGCTAAAATGACCGCATTATTACTCTCTTAAAACGACCGCAAAATTACTCATTATTTTTAATACATGTGTGGAATAATTGACGAAAAATAGTATCCGTGTCCGTTATTCCCACGCTAATGCAGAAGCACCGAGTACAGCGGCATCCGACTCCTTAAGGTCGGAGAAAAGTACCTTAATCTTGCCTTTCCATATCGGGAGCAGTGATTCCTCCATCGCACGGACAATGGGGTCCATAATCCAATGTCCGGATTTGGTAAGACCGCCGAATAGGATAATGGCTTCAGGAGCTGAGAAAGCCACAAAGTCTGCAAAACTGTGTCCCAATATCGTTCCTGTATAGTCGAAGATGCGTTTAGCTACCTCATCGCCTGCTTCGGCTGCATCGTATACATCTTTGCTGGTGATGTGGTCTATGTCTAATTGACGCAGCAGAGTCGGCTCGGAGGTCGAGGAGATAATCTCCTTAGCAGAACGTGCCACACCTGTAGCCGAGGCGTATGCCTCTAGGTGACCTTTGCCACCGCAACCGCATGTACGAGCATTTTCACTGCGGTCTACTGTAACATGTCCTAATTCGCCGGCAAATCCGTCGTGACCGTATACTACCTTGCCGTCTATCACAATACCGCTACCTACACCCGTACCAAGCGTAATCATAATAAAGTTCTTCATACCTTTGGCTACACCATAGACCATTTCGCCCATAGCTGCTGCGTTGGCGTCATTGGTCACATGGCAGGGAATTCCGAATTTATCGCTCAATAGTCGGGCAAGAGGTACTATCCCTTTCCATGGGAGATTGGGGGCTAGTTCAATATTGCCGGTATAGTAGTTACCATTAGGTGCACCGGCTCCCATACCGCGAAACATCTCTATTCCGCCTACCGGTTCAATGATACGCATGGCTTCGGTGTACAGAGCGTCAACATAGTCGTTGATGTCGGCATATTCTTGCGTCTTGATAGATGTGCGGGCTAAAACATGACCGCGGGCATCTACAATACCCAGAACTGAGTTGGTGCCTCCCATATCGAGGCCTAATACATAAGGTTTGTCCATAGTAGTGATTATTAATAAATTGTAGGTTAGTCTACTTTAATATCTGTATTCACGTTCTTGCTCCCCCAGAGTGCGTAATAGAGGATATAGGCAACACCGATAGTGGGAACGATATAACTGATGAGGGTGTTATGTCCGGCGATGAAACTCTGTACGTAGGGGACAATACCACCACCAACTACCATCATCATGAAGATACCACTGGCTTTAGCTGTGTACTTACCCAATCCTTCGGTTGCCATGTTGAAAATGGAGCCCCACATCACGGATGTGCATAGTCCAACGAGCATGATGAGCAGTGCAGCAATAGGCATCGCCTTCATGCGGAATGCCCAATTGGTAGGCAGTTTGACCAGTATGTCGTTATCCAGCGCCATAGCGGAGCACATGAGTACGATAGCGACTATCGAGGTTATGATGACCATGGTGCGACTGCTCACCTTGCCTCCTACCAGCGAACCTATCAATCTTCCTGCCAACATCAGCAACCAATATAATCCGGCTACGAATCCTGCTGCAGCGAAACCTACTGTGGGTTTGA
>CAMHEP010000040.1 GCA_946184195.1 uncultured Bacteroidales bacterium
GGCATCGCCTGTCTATTTAGCGTAAGCGGTATAGACCTTTTGCGACTGCCTTAGCAAACGCGACAGAGCCACTTCCCTTGTTTCATCCGCATGGTTTCATCCGAGGGATGAGCTCTTAGAGGCATCCCGAGGATAGAGGAGGAAGTGCGAGCCGCTCAAACTCGCAGCGCGAGTTCTTCTAGGCGAGCCACTTCCGACGTCGGGACCTGCTCGGGACATGCTCGGGCTCTGCTCGGGCTTTGACTGACCCTGTCCGACGCCCTTAGTACGTACGCTTACTACCCTATATAGGGTACGTAAGCAGTACTAACGGGCTCAAGGGTCTTGTCAAAAAATCGATTCTTGCGGCGTTACATTTAAAGAACTACAAGAACCCAACTATGACGTAGAAGATGCACCGTACATGCACCGTCTATTTTAGGTAATGTAAATGATTCTACAAAAATCGGAATGGAGACGTTTTATCACGTCAGGCGGTTGAGACGGCGGTAGTAGCGCGTGAGGAAGAGAATGGCGACAAGAGTCAGGGCGACGATAAAACTTATCCACATACCCTCGACACCCAAGCCCAACGGGAACATCAACACATAACCCAACGGCAAGGCAATCACACCGTACGAAAGTATCGAATAGAGCATCGGACGGCGTACATCGGTCACACCACGCAGCATGCCGGCTCCCACACACTGCAAGCCGTCTGCATACTGGAAGAGTCCGGCATAGACGAGTAGCGGCGAAGCAATAGCAATCACCACGGGGTCATCGCTATAGAGGTATGGTATATAGTTGCGCAACCCTATCATCAATGATGCACCGATGGTATTCATCAGCAAGATAAGGTGGATACTGGCACGCGACGCCATCCGCAGCGCATGCCAATCGCGCAAACCGTACTGGTGCGACACGCGGATAGTAGTTGCCGATCCCACACCCAGTGACAACAAGAAGGCACAATCGGCGATATTGTTGGCTATATGGTGAGCCGCCAGGGCTTCCTTGCTAATCCAACCAACCATGATAAACGACAAGGTGAAGAGGATAGTCTCCATGGTGGTCTGAAGACCGATGGGAAAGCCTACCTTCATCAGCTGGCGAAGTGTAGCACGGCTGAAGAGCCGTGTGGAAAAGAGCAGCACATATTCACGCCACTCACGGCGCCACCACATAGGTCCGATGAACAAGACAGGCATCAGCCCGGTAGCAATGAGGCTTGCCAGACCGGCTCCATAAGCTCCCATAGGCGGCAATCCCCAGTGACCATAGATAAACACCCAGTTGAGCAACACATTAACCACATTGGTGATAATTGATATCACCATCGCCACAGTCGTATTCCCCAGTCCCTCAAAGAACTGTTTGCAGACTATATACAGCAGGAACGGGAGGAGTCCCGCAATGCGTGTGATGAGGTAGGGTGTTGCCACACGAACCACGTCGGGGTCCTGACCCATCATAGGCAACATAGGAACCAAGAGTCCTATGACACTACTCGTCAGCACGCCCAACAGCAACGTGAACAGCAAGCCGTTCTGCAGCAGCGTCGCGACACGCTCCTGCTCCTTCCTGACAAAGGCATAACCCGTCAAGGGAGTGATGCCCATCAGTGCTCCCATCGAGAAGACCATGAACGTGAAGAAAACCCCGTTGGCGAAACTGACGGCTGCCAAGTCGGTGGTGGAGTAATGCCCCACCATGATACTGTCGGCAAAACCCACCAATGCCGCACCCAACTGAGTGAGCATGACAGGAAAGGCAACCTTCAAGTTACGCTTATAATAAGGTATATAGTCGCGAAAAGCCATAAAAACGGGTGCAAAGGTACAAAAATTTTTGCATATGACAAAATTTTTGTACCTTTGCCGCTGAAAATAAATCTATCTATATGAAAAAGACCCTTATCTATCTCTTCCCCCTCGTAGCATTGCTCCTACTGTTTGCATGCAACAAACCCGTTCAGGTTCGTTCCGTAGAGACCGAATCAATAGCCATTGACGCAACCTTGGATAACATCGAGGACAGTGATTACATAGCCGTATTGGCAGAGAAGACGGCACTGCTGGACAAGGAACTGGATGTCGTTATCGGATATGCTCCGGAAGATATGTGCGTACGCCGTCCGGAGAGCAACATGGTCAACTGGACCGCCGATGCACTGCTGAGCAAGGCTAAACAATATTTCGACGGACGCGTAGACATGTCGTTAGTCAATATCGGCGGCGTACGATGCGACTGGAAGAAGGGCAGTATCACACGGCGTCATATCTTCGAGCTCATGCCCTTCAACAACGAACTGGTTGTGCTCACCCTGCGAGGTGAAGACCTCTTGGAGTTATGCCAAGTGATGGCAGAGGTAGGAGGAGAAGGTGTCTCCGGACTGAGGATGCAGGCGGAAGACAAGCAACTCATTGCTGCCACCATTGACGGTGACAACATTGTGCCCGAAGCATACTACACGGTCGCCACCAGCGACTATCTGGCAGGCGGCAAAGACAAACTCACCCCTCTATGCCAAGCCGTGGAACGATGGGACTCCAACAGACTCATTCGCGACCTGTACATGGAATACGCTACCGAGCAAGGACAGATAGTTGCCTCGGTGGACGGCAGAATGGAGGTGAGATAATAAGAAATGACAAATGACGAATTATAAATTAGTAATGAAAAAGATACTGTTCCCCCTCATCCTACTTTTTACAGCCGCCACATATAGTTTGGCTTGTACCAATTTCCTCGTAGGCAAAGACGCCAGCGAAGACGGCAGTACGTATATCAGTTATGCTGCCGATAGTTATTCTCTATATGGTTTTCTCCGCTATCAAGCCGCAGCCGACCATCCCGCCGGTGCCCAACGCGCCGTCAGGGACTGGGACACAGGAAGACCGCTCGACTCCATTGCTGAGGTACGCCATACTTACTCGGTAGTGGGTAATATGAACGAACACCAACTCACCATCGGCGAGACCACATGGGGAGGACGCGAGGAACTATGGGACAGCGTAGGTATAGACTACGGAAGCCTCATCTATATTGCCTTAGAGCGTTGCCGCACAGCACGCAAAGCCATAGAGTGCATCACAGACCTCGTCGCACAATACGGCTATGCCAGCGAGGGCGAGACCTTCTCCATCGGTGACCCCGATGAAGTGTGGATCATGGACCTCATCGGCAAAGGACCGGGCAGGAAAGGTGCGGTGTGGGTTGCTGCACGCGTCCCCGATGACTGTATATGCGCCCATGCCAACCAAGCACGCATCACTACCCTACCCGTGCAGGCTAAAGGCAATAAACGGCACGGCAACAAAGTATATAGCAAAGACGGCAATTGGATATGGTCGCGCGATGTCATCAGTTTCGCTCGCGAGAAAGGATATTTCAGCGGTAAGGATGCCGATTTCTCCTTCCAAGCCGCCTATGCGCCGTTCGACTTCAGCGGACTGTATGTCTGCGAAGCGCGTGTATGGAGTTTCTTCCGCCGGCATGCCGACGACATGGACCGCTACTTCGACTACGCCACCGGTACCACCTTCCGCCAAACACACGGACAGACAGCCGGTGAGCCTATGCCGTTGTTTGTCAAGCCCAACCATAAACTATCCCTCCACGATATGCGGCAGGCTATGCGCGACGAGTATCAGGGTACTCCCCTCGATATCACCTGCGGCACAGACGCCGGACCATGGAACAGCAAACTGCGGTATGGCGGACTGGGATTTAAGTTGGATAGCGTACAATATTGGTACGAACGTCCCACTGCCACCCAACAGACAGGATGGTCTTTCGTCAGTCAGATGCGCGGCATGAATCCCGCAGGAGGCATCTTCTGGTTCGGTGTGGACGACGCTGCCAACACCGTCTACATGCCGATATATTGCCGCATGGACAGCGTGCCTGAATGCCTGAGTGAGGGCAACGGCGACCTATATACCTATTCACCTACCAGTGCTTGGTGGGCATTCAACATGGTAGCCAACTGGGCGTACACCAAATATAGCCGTATACATCCCGAGATAGTACGCGAACAACAAGTGTGGGAAGAACGTTTCGATAGCCAGATAGAGGGAGTTGACCGCCATGTGAGCGAGATGAACGACAAGGACGCACGAGCATTCCTCACCAATTACTCATGCGCTCAAGCCCGACTGGTGCTGAACGCATGGAAAGAACTGGACATCTACCTGCGCGTTAAATATATAGACGGTCAAGAGCGTAAGGAGCAAGACGGACGCTTCGTACGTAACGCTTGGGGTGAACCGGTAGGACCAAACCGTCTTGCATTCCCTGAACCCTATTTACGAACCATACAAAACGAGATAACTCATGAATAGTTTACAGCCCCAAGAGGTTTTCTCTATTTTCCACGAGATAACCCGTATTCCCCGTCCATCCAAACACGAGGAGCTAATCAGCCAATGGCTGATGGACTATGCCGCTAATCACCATATAGAGGCAGTGCAAGACGAAGCAATGAATGTCATCATGCGTGTTCCTGCCACCCCCGGCTATGAGGACCACGAAGGGGTGATCCTGCAAGCCCATATGGATATGGTCTGCGAGAAAGACGGGCACATCAACCATGACTTCATGGTCGACCCTATCGATACCTATATGGACGGCGAATGGCTCAAAGCCCGTGGCACCACCTTGGGAGGTGATGACGGTATCGGCATGGCGATGGCACTGGCGGCACTAACCTCCAAGACCCTGCGACACCCTGCCATGGAAGCACTATTCACCGTGGACGAAGAGACAGGACTCACCGGAGCCTTCAAACTGAAAGAGGGTATGCTGCACGGGAAGAGACTCATCAACCTCGATAGCGAAGATGACGGACAGATATTCATCGGCTGTGCAGGCGGTATAGATACCCTTGCCAAGATGCACTATGAACCTGTGTCTGTCGACCAACTCGGTGCACCGGATAACGGAGGCAAATGGTTTCCCGTCAAGATGAGCGTGAGCGGACTGATGGGAGGACACTCGGGCGACGACATCAACAAGGGACGAGCCAACGCGGTCAAAATAATGGCAAACTTCCTCTATCAGGTGCAACAAGCCACGCCCATGCAACTCGCTATCATAGAGGGAGGTAACCTACGCAACGCCATCGCACGCGAGGCTACGGCTACGTTCTGCGTACCTATGGTTTACAAAGAGCAACTACGTGTACAGTTCAATATATACACTGCCGACATGGAAAAACAATTCGGAACGGTGGAGAAAGATATGCACCTCTCGCTGGAGTCCACCGACATGCCGGAGCAGTTTATTCCCACTCAGAAAGCGCATAACCTACTCATCGCCCTCTATGCCTGCCCGCACGGCATGATAGCGATGTCCAAGGAGATGCCGGGACTGGTAGAGACCAGCACAAACCTGGCGTCGGTGAAGATGAAAGAGGGATATATCGAGGTGAATACCTCGCAACGCTCATCTGTAGAGAGTGAGAAACACCATATTAAGAACCGTGTAGAGATAGCCCTCGGTATGGGATGCGACGAGGTTACACACGGGGACGGATACCCGGGATGGAAACCCAACCCGCACTCACCTCTGGTGGAGACGACACGTCATGCCTACAAGGACCTCTTTGGCGAAGAACCGCAAGTACTGGCTATACACGCCGGACTGGAGTGCGGACTCTTCCTTGAGAAATATCCGTATCTCGACATGGTCAGCATCGGACCGCAAATGTACGGGGTACACTCGCCGCAAGAGCGACTGAGTATACCCTCCACAGGACGCTGCTGGCAATGGCTTACCCGCGTGATAGAGACTTTGTAAGAGCTATGTGGTACGCCTTGCGGTAGTACTTAAAGAAGTATTTCCACTCAGCCTTATGAGCTATATCGGCTGCTGCCTCTCGGGCAGCAGTCTTTTTATCGTCATCCAATCGCATATAACGGCATGCGGAATCAGCTATTGTCTCCACCAAATAGCGGAAATTACTATCCGTCCGCTCCACCACCTCGACACCTTGCTCAATATGGCAGGCGCCCTCCTGACACGCCCATAGTCCGAAGCCTGTTAAACTGGTAGTGATAGTGGGGACATGGAAGGCGACCGACTCCAACGGCGTATAGCCCCATGGCTCATAGTAACTGGGGAAACATGTGAGGTCCATACCGATAAGCAGGTCATAGTAGGTCATACCATTCATCGCATGCAGGTGCATATTCGGTAGGGCAGTCTTACCATCCAAATAATAGGGTACGTAAATAACCGTGACGTGACCAATACGCATAAGCGGTTTATCCAGATAAGGCACCATCACATAAGCAATCACCTCGCGCTCGATATTCTCGCGATACATTTGCTCTCCCAATGCCTCCATGGCATAAAGGAAAGCATCAATACCCTTGTTCTTCCACTCCAGACGCCCGGCTATGGCAATGAAGACAGGTTCTCCTACCAAGGCGCGCCCCAGCATCTGCTCTGCCGTGAGACAAAGTGCACGGCGAGCTTCCCCACGGCGTGTATCAAACGCCTTACCTGTCGGCACGAAACCCGGCTCAAAGCCATTAGGTGTAACGATATCGACAGGTTTATCCAGCAGCTGCTTGCACTCCCGGGCAGTGATGTCACTTACTGTGGTGAAGCAGTCGGCATAGTGAGCCGCCTCTTTCTCAACAGAGTGCTTGCTCACCATATTCAGCTCCTCCGCCATCTGATCACCATGGTATCCCTCGAAATAATCGTAGAGCGGTTTGCCGTTACCGGCGATAGAACGACCTATAGAGGTAGCATGCGTCGTGAATAATGTAGCTATCGAGGGACAGAACGAGTGAAGATAGAAGATTGAGAAAGCCGTCTGCCACTCGTTGGCATGAGCACATATCTTCGCCTTGGATTCGTGACGCCATATCATGTCCGCCAGACTTGCCATCGTCTCACCGCATGCATAGCCGAAAAGAGACGACTCATCATAGTCACCGTAGGCAGCATGACTCTTCACCCCATACTCCCGCCATGCCCAACCATATATATCGTTCTTCCTTTCCCACAAATGGTCAAAACATAGCAACACGGCAATGGGTTCGCCCGGGATAGTCCAACGTCCTACACGAATCCGCCACTCGGGGTGTGAGCGATGCAACTCCTGCTGCCACTCAGCTAAAAGCTCATTATCCTGACGGAAAAATTTATTACTTTGTTCACCGAAATCCGGTCCGAAGAAGATGACCTTATCGGGATGTTCTTTCACCATGGAGGCAGCACGGGTAGAGAGGACGGCATAGATACCTCCCACCTTATTGCATACCTCCCAACTCGTTTCGAAAATATAATCAGGGGATAGCATAGCTTATTTGTAATACTGAAGCCTCTTATCAAATGCCAACTTAACCGCATCATCTTCGTCCGAGATGCGCTCGAAGAGCATTTCGTCACCGTAGGCATTATTATCGCTCAGGATGAAAGGCAGTGAATGAATACCCGCATCGGTTGCCACATAGAGTCGCTGGTGAATAGGGTCCTCACAGATCGCGCGCATATGGGCATCCATCGTACCTTGGGTGACGATGCGCGTGTTGTTGCTGCCATTGAGGTTCATGATATAGAGGTAACGGTCTTGTTCGCTGATATAGTATATCTTACCTTGATTGATACGGAAATGCCGTGTGGTGACGCCTGACGGCAAGGGCAAATCGCCACATCGGTATGTACGTCCGTTATAGATTTGCGCAGTGTCCTGATAGTTATTCAAACTATCGCGTTGCGAGGCTGAGAGGGCAGCCTGCGGTTCGTAGCGTTCGCCACTCATACGGATACGATAACAACTATCCAATGCCTGCACCAACAGTGCCGGTAGAGGCTTATCCATCACCTGATAATCACGGCTAACCACCTCCGTCTTGTCATCCATAGTGACACGCACTACCACACTCACTTTCTCCATCGGACGGGTGAAGTAGATTTTCAGTTTATCATTCGTCATCGTGTCGTTCAGAACCTTGAAGCAGGTCTGATTCATGCTCGCGATAGACCATTGGTATTGCACTTTCTTGTTATATGGATTATAAACATCCGCCGTGAAGACAACATCCGTGAACATAGGAATACCCTTAGCTTCGACCGAGTCGACCGAGCAATATAATTGTGCCGCCGTATCAAGTACCGTCACTATCTTCGTGCACGACCAACTCTCACGGTTATCCACCACCAACCGAACCGTATATTTACCGGGTTTACGGAATCGGTGGGAAGGGCTCTGCGTGGAGGTTGCCGTCGAGTCGCCGAAGGTCCAATACCAGTCCGTACCCCGTGTACTGCGATTAGTAAATTGAACCCACATACCCGCTCTGGGTGACGTGGGGGTATAGGTAAAATCGACCGAGTTATTCTTGCACGCCATGAGCGCACAGCATAGCATCAAGTATATCCATTTGTTTCTCATAATCATCGTCGGCGTTGAGCCATTGTATCTGTTTATCACGGCGAAACCACGTCAACTGGCGTTTCGCATAATGCCGCGAGTTTTGTTGAATCATTCGTATCGCCTCCTCGCATGTCCATTGTCCGTCTATATAACGGAACATCTCCTTGTAGCCCACGGTATTGAGGCTATTAAGATGGCGATAGGGCATCACCTGCCGTGCTTCGCTTTCCAATCCCTGCTCCATCATCATCAAGACACGAGCATTAATACGTTCATAGAGAGACTCCCGTGAGCGAAACAAAGCTACCTTGATGATGCGGAAGGGTCTTTGCTTAGGTTGCAAACCCTCCCGAAAAGACGAGTAGGGCTGCAAGGCGGCTCTGCTCACCTCCACACAGTGCATCAGCCGTTGGGGATTCTGCCTGTCGACCATTTGCCAGTATACAGGGTCTATACGTTGCACCTCTTGCTGCAACCACTCGAGTCCCATAGATGAATACAAGCTCTGCACCTCTCGACGTATCGATTCCGGCACTGCCGGTATATCATCCAAACCATGGCAAACAGCATCTATATAAAGCATACTGCCACCGCTGAGGATGAGGGTATCCCGTTCCCGAAAGAGGTCATCCAGCAAAGTCAGGCAATCCCTCTCGTATTGACCGGCATTATAATCTTCCGTAAGCGACTTGGTACCGACAAAATAATGCTTAACACGCTCTTGTTCCTGCGCGGTGGGGGCTGCTGTACCGATAGGAATCTCCCTATATATTTGCCGGGAATCCGCACCTATAATCGGCGAAGACAATCGCTCTGCCAACCTCAGGCATAACTCCGTCTTGCCGACTCCGGTAGGTCCGGTTATGACCAATAACGTCTTCCCCACAATCGTCCCCGTTAGAACATCGAACCGTCCTCAAAACTAAGGTCTTGGAATCCCTCCATATCGATATCCCCTTCGTCGTACTGACTATCTCCATAGAAATCCTCATCGCTCTCCCAGTCAGCTTTACCATCCTTGCCCACGATACCGGTCAGCGGGTCTTCGGTATGCAGTTGCTTAGGAGCCTTGCCGCTCTTCTCCACACACTGCACACCCTCCATAGAGCCGGGTAATATCTCCTTGACCGAACCAAAGAAATAGCGCTCGAACATAGGGTCGAAGATATACATGAGGCGCTGTCCTTGTTCCGTGATGAGGTCGCTCAGACGGGTCTCACTCATCACCATATTGTCGTACTCAAAGTTGGAATCCATCTCTACGAGCGTCACCTCCTGTCCCTTCTCCCAGCGGTCATTACACAGGAAGAATGATGTCATCTGATCGTCCGGATACTTGACAGACTCCAAGATTGCCTTATGCAGATCCAGGAACGTAGCCTCACTATCGGCCTCGAATACGCGACGAAAGTTATCGCCTTCCTCGCAAGAGAATGTAATTTTATAAATCATGTTCGTACTACTAAAATGTCTTTCTTTGTTTTTAGCTTTTGTACATCAATCATTGTCCCTTCGTACATCCTTTATCACTTTCCGTCCACGCCCGCTGCAACCTGACGATAGTCGTGTAACGACAGGTTATCGCTCACTATCTTGAGTGCATAGAGCCGGCGAAAACCGAAAGCGGCAATGTAGGCTAACTCCATGTCAAAAGTGCAATCGCGATAGTCCGAAGCCAAGACGAAATCGGCACCCGAATAGTTGCACGCCGTGAGGACTTCATGATCATGCTTGAGCCACTCGGCAGGAACGGGCGAAAGCGACAAGGCGGGTTCGGGATAAGAACAATTGGGATGATTAAGCTTAACCTCATTCACAACGACAGCAGTATTGATAGGGAAATTGGCAGAACCGGCATAACCGATGTTCAGCACTTCCGTATCGGTCGCATCGTAGGCGGAAAGGGCGCGAATGACGTTGACTGCCCCTACTCCGCTCACGACTATTGTCCACTCACTCCCGTCCGGCATGGTAACTTTGTTACCGCACACTGATGCATTCAGATATTTTTCTATCAGTTTCTTTTCGCCGATAAGGTCGCCCTCCTCGGCAAGGAGAAGAATTCGTTTCATGCTGCAAAGGTAGTAATAATTTAGGATATATGCAAAAAAAAACTTCATCCGATGCTTTTTTTTGCAGACCTCTACCTCGTCAGACCGCACCGCGCGGGTTTGCAAAGCAAACATAGAAATAGTCGTTTGAGCCATGCGAAACAAGAACTCCTCACAACCGACACAAGACCGAGACACAAAAACCACCTTCCGAATCGAAAATCTATGATTTTCCATAGTTCGTACACGATTAATTATTTTTTCTTGCATATCTCAGATTTTTTTCGTATCTTTGCACCCGCAAAGTACTACAGGACCCCCAACGGACGCTAACGGAGTGCATCCGGTGGGGAAAGCGTAGCTTACGGCGAAAGTTCATATGACCGATGTATCGGGAATCGTACTGAGCCGTAAAGCAAGCGCAGTATCTTTGCACGCAATTTGTGTGCAGAAAGAAAATGAAGGCAACATCAGACATATTACAGACAATTGCCCGCTATCGCCAGTTG
>CAMHEP010000041.1 GCA_946184195.1 uncultured Bacteroidales bacterium
TATAACAAATACGATTGCTTTGGATTGGGTCAATCAGGGCGCATTCCCCTATGCTGCTGCCACGTCGGGCGACATACGTTATAACGACCGGGGAGCTTATCGCCGGCTTGGTGTGATAACGGGACTGAAAGCAGTGCGTGAGGATTTACGGCAAGTCTTATCTATCATGGCTACTTACCAGTACCTAAACGACCACATGCAGATGGATAACGACTATACCGCTCGTCCTATCTTTACGCTGGAGCAGCGGCAAGGTATGCACGCAGCGATGGCTGAGGGAATATGGAGGAGCAAGCGTCTTAAACCATGGTATGATTGTCAAGTGGGTGCTTCCTTTTTCTTCAAACATAACGACAGCTCTGCGCCGGTTACATTTCTACGCGACGGTATTGATAATCTTATCCTCTCAAATGCCAACCGGGGTATACACAATGTTTTCCCCCATGACTCACTTGAGATAGAGAAACCTTATTTTGTCATTGCAAACGATTTCCGACGCTTGAACATCGGGGCGGCGCTATACCATCAGAGTGAGTTTCGTCCCATCCCCAATCTCACCCTGCGATTGGGAGTGCGTTTGGACGTAGAGCATGCCGCGATGACTTACTCCTCGCATGCAGATATACACTATCGTTTCACCTTTGCTATGAAACAACCGAAATCCTTCACATCTGCCCTCAAGGGTAACATTGCACGTACATATGTTCAGTTACTACCGAGATTGACAGTGCAATATGATTTCCCTCGTCTGACAGTCTATGCCTATGCGTCAAAAGGTAGTAAGGCAGGAGGCTATAACACGCAAATATTCAGTACTATTGTTCAAAATCGTATGATGCGGGATTTAATGGCAGATCTGCATGTCTATATGGACGGAGTGGAGGATGAACGATATACCAGGGCTGATATCACTCAGTATAAACCCGAGACTGCATGGACTATGGAAATAGGAACGCATTGGACGCCTGTCACGGGACTACGTATGTCTGCGGACGTTTTTTATGTGTCTATGCGTGACCAGCAGCTTACCGTTTTCCCTCAAGGTAAGACAACGGGACGCATGATGTCCAATGCTGCACGTTCTTTTTCGACAGGAGCTGAAGCAACTTTGTTTTATCGTTGGCAGTTCCAAATGTGGCAGGGGCAGTTGCGAGCCGCATACGGATTCACTGAGGCACGGTTTCGCTCTTTCCAAGATGGTGTCTACGACTATTCGGGTAATCGTATTCCTTATGTTCCAAGACATACCATGTTGGCGACTACGAGTGTCTCTTATAGGGTGGATAAGCCGTGGCTAAAATCACTGACGCTTACTATTTCAACGGAGGGAAAAGGTTCTATCGCATGGACAGAAGCGAACAATAGGATACAATCTTTCTATGCACTCATGAACGCTTCGCTATCACTCATGTGGAACGATTGCAGCCTGATACTTTGGAGCAAGAATCTCACAGATACAAACTATGATGTCTTCTATTTTGTCTCTATGGATAACCCATTCTTGCAAAGAGGTAAACCGCGACAGTTTGGACTCACTTTTGCCTTGGATTTGTAGAGAGGTGGTCTTTACAAGTGTAGAAAAATGGGCTTTTTCTTTATTTTTTTTCGAAATAATTTGCATAGTTCAAAAAAAAGCAGTACCTTTGCAGCCGCTTTTGAGAAATACCTCCATCGGATTAACCGAAAAACATTTCTCAAAAGCATCTCATCCGACAAAAGTAAAGTGGTTTGCCACTGCTTTTGGATGAGAGAGGAGAAAGTGCGAGGCGCCTAACTCGTAGAACGAGTTCTTCTATGCGAGCCACTTCCGACGAAGTCTCCCTAGCTCAGTTGGTAGAGCAACTGACTCTTAATCAGTGGGTCGAGGGTTCGAGTCCCTCGGGGGACACAAGGAGCTGTAAATGTTTAGTTTACGGCTCCTTTTGTTGATGATGAAACAGAAATAATGAATTACAAAGGGATTATTTGCCATTATCCGTTCGTCATTATCCGTTCGTCATTATCCATGAGTTACCAATAATATGCGTGTTGTTGTTCAACGAGTCTCACGCGCCGAGGTGCGTATCGGAGGCAAGATCGTAGGTAAGATAGACAAGGGATTTATGCTCTTGGTCGGAGTAACACATTCTGATACAGAGGCGGATGCTGACTATTTGGCATCCAAGGTATCACAGATGCGCGTCTTTGAGGATGAGGCAGGTAAGATGAACCGCGCTCTCGCAGAGGTGGACGGGGCTATCCTATCAATCTCACAGTTTACTCTTTATGCAGACTGCCGAAAGGGGAATCGTCCCTCCTTCATTCATGCTGCGCGACCGGAACTGGCGCAGCCGATGTACGATTATTTCAATGAGGTGCTCCGCAATAGGTATGGGCTAAGGGTCGAAACAGGGTGTTTCGGTGCCGACATGCAGGTTGACCTTATTAATGATGGACCCGTAACCATATTGCTTGACTCCTCACGCTAATCGACATGTAGGAAACGATTGTCATTTTGTCATGTTTTTTTATGCAAAACATATTTTTACTTGCATATCTCAAAAAAAAGTTGTATCTTTGCAGGCTATTTTACTTGTAATAAACAAAAATACAATATGGAATTTAAATACGAACCGATGTTTCAACTCGGAAAAGACGAAACCGAGTATTATCTGCTGACTAAAGACCATGTATCGGTCGGTGAGTTTGAGGGTATGCCTATTCTTAAGGTGGAGCCGGAGGCATTAACAAAAATGGCGAACGCTGCTTTTCGTGACGTGAGTTTCCTGCTGCGTCGCAGCCATAACGAGCAGGTGGCTAAAATCTTGCGCGATCCCGAGGCTTCTGCCAACGATAAGTATGTGGCTCTCACTTTCTTACGTAACGCTGAGGTCGCTGCGAAAGGCAAACTGCCGCTGTGTCAAGACACAGGTACGGCGATTATTCACGCTGAAAAAGGACAACAGGTCTGGACCGTTGGAGCCGGCAAACAGGTCAGCGATGAAGAGGCTCTGAGTCATGGTGTGTTCAAGACTTACACGGAGGAAAACCTGCGCTATAGTCAGAATGCACCGCTCACTATGTACGATGAGGTGAATACTAAATGCAACTTGCCCGCTCAGATTGACATTGAGGCTACAGAGGGTATGGAATATCGATTCCTTTGCGTCACTAAGGGAGGGGGCTCGGCTAACAAGACCTACCTCTATCAGGAGACCAAGGCTCGCATACAAAACGAGGGAACTCTAATTCCCTTCCTCGTGGAGAAAATGAAATCGCTCGGAACTGCTGCCTGCCCGCCTTATCACATCGCCATCGTGATAGGAGGTACTAGCGCTGAGAAGAACCTTCTCACGGTCAAGTTGGCTTCAACGCACTACTATGATTCGTTGCCTACTACCGGAAGTCAGGGAGGACGCGCTTTCAGGGACGTGGAACTCGAGAAAAGGTTGCTCCAAGAGGCATACAAGATTGGACTCGGTGCTCAGTTTGGCGGTAAATACATGGCACACGATGTGCGTGTCGTTCGTCTGCCTCGTCATGGTGCCAGTTGTCCTATCGGATTAGGAGTCAGCTGCTCCGCTGACCGAAATATTAAGTGCAAAATCAATAAGGATGGTATATGGATTGAGAAAATGGATACCAACCCTGGTAGCCTTATCCCCGAGGAACTACGTCAGGCGGGAGAAGGTGATGCAGTACGTATTGACCTCAATCAGCCAATGGCGGATGTCTGCAAAATACTGACTAAATATCCTATTGGTACCCGTCTCAGTCTCAATGGCACCATCATTGTCGGACGGGATATAGCACACGCTAAAATCAAAGCTCGTTTGGATGCAGGCGAAGAAATGCCCGACTACTTCAAGAAACATCCTATCTACTATGCCGGACCGGCTAAGACACCCGAAGGCATGGCATGTGGTTCGATGGGACCTACCACAGCCGGACGTATGGACCCCTATGTGGACGAATTCCAGGACCACGGAGGATCATTGATTATGCTCGCTAAAGGTAACCGCTCGCTTGATGTGACGGAGGCTTGCAAGAAACATGGCGGATTCTATCTCGGGAGCATTGGTGGACCGGCTGCCATACTCGCTCAGAATAATATCAAGAGTATCGAGTGTGTGGAGTATCCGGAACTTGGTATGGAAGCTATTTGGAAAATACGGGTAGAAGATTTTCCCGCTTTCATCCTTGTGGATGACAAGGGTAATGATTTCTTCAAACAACTCAAACCCTGCACAGGATGTACTATCTTGTAAATGGGAAATGGCCAAATCGTACATTCGTCCTTCGTACATAAACAATGACGCCAAACAATCAAGATAGTTTTTGGAAACGGTTGAGTTACAAATACCGTTTCAGTATCATGAACGAGGATACGCTCATGGAGTCTTGGCATGTTCGTCTTAGCCGAATGGGAGCATTCGTCATCTTGGTATTGCTTTTTGTGTTGACATTGGGTATTTTCTCTGCTTTGATAATCTTCACACCGATACGGAACGTATTACCTGGATATAACGAGAGTATACGCCGCCAACTGGTGGATGAATCGATGAAACTGGATAGCATAGGCACATCGATAGAGCTGCAACGACAATACCTGAATATCATTCGTGACGTGGTGGCAGGTACAGTCAGTACGGACACCGTACAGACGTTGGACTCGTTGGAGATAGTGATGCGCCGCGAACAGCTTATGCAGGCTAAAAACGACGTGACTGCAGATTTCGTTGCACAGTATGAGGCGAAGGAGAAGGATAACATGGTGATTTTCGATGTCGCCACTGCACAACCTGCTAACACGTTCTTCTGCCCTGTTAAAGGAGATGTCGTTCAAGGGTACGACCCTCGGCAAGGACGTCATGGTGTGAACATAGCGGTGAATGGCAGGCAGACAGTGACCTCTATTCTCGCGGGGACCATCATCATGACTAATTATGAGATAGACAATACCTATACGATGGTTATTCAGCATGGTCGTTACCTCAGTGTGTATCGGCATTTGCAGTCGGTGATGAAACAGGTTGGAACCGTGTTGGAAGCGGGTGACGCTGTGGCTGTCGTTGCCGCGCCCATGCACCTGGAGTTTGAACTTTGGCAGAATGGTAGTAGTATTGACCCCGAAGAAGTGGTGGTCTTTTAGTATGTTAGGCGAATGATTGGTCAACCAAAACAAATAGTCATACTTGGCTCTACGGGCTCTATTGGCACGCAGACACTCGATATAGTTCGGGCGAATCCTGAACGATTTAGCGTGTATGCTCTCTGTGCTTTCCGCTCAATCGACTTGCTTATTCGTCAGGCTCTTGAGTTTCATCCCGCGGCAGTGTGCATAGCCGACGAGACACTCTATGAGCCGTTGAGGGATGCACTTTGTAATACCGACATAAAGGTGTGGGCAGGTGCTGATGCTATTGCCGATATAGTCACCTTCCCAAGTGTAGATGTCGTCGTGGCTGCCATGGTTGGATATGCGGGTCTGCGACCCACGATGGCTGCCCTTAGTGCGGGTAAGACCATCGCTTTGGCGAACAAGGAGACTTTAGTCGTGGCGGGCGAACTTATTGAGGCGCTGAGTCGGGAACATCATGCTCCCATACTGCCGGTCGACAGCGAGCATAGCGCTATCTTCCAATCGCTTGCCGGTGAACAACACAACGAGATTGAGAAGATTCTGCTTACCGCCTCGGGGGGACCGTTTCTCAATCATACGCAGGAGCAAATGGCTAAAGTGACGGCTGCCGATGCACTGAAACATCCTAATTGGGACATGGGAGCTAAGATAACTATAGACTCTGCTTCGATGATGAACAAAGGTTTTGAGGTCATTGAGGCTAAATGGCTTTTTGGTGTGCCCGTGGAGAAAATTCAGGTACTGGTTCATCCGCAATCAGTCGTGCATTCGGCAGTGCAGTTCCGTGACGGAGCCGTTAAAGCACAACTCGGTGCTCCGGATATGCATGTACCTATTCAATATGCCCTTACTTATCCGGAGCGTATATATGGCGACTTCCCTCGCTTGGATCTCTTCAAGGTGAAAAATCTGCAATTTATCGAACCCGATCTCAAGCGCTTCCCTAACTTAGGACTTGCCTACGAGGCAACACATCGGGGAGGAAATATCCCTTGTGTTCTCAATGCCGCAAATGAGGTGGCTAACCTCGCTTTCAGGGAAGGACGTTGCGCTTTCCTTGAGATGTCGGATATCATTGCTGGCACGATGGAGAAAGTAGCCTTTATCGCCAAACCAACCTACGAGGACTATGTTAACACGGACGCTGAAGCGCGTCGGATAGCACAACAAATGATAACTGTAAATCGATGATACAAGCAATTCAGATGATACTTGCCCTCAGTTTTCTCGTCGTGATACACGAGTTAGGGCATTTCTTCTTCGCACGACTCTTTGGAGTAAGGGTGGAGAAGTTCTATGTGTTCTTTAATCCTTCCTTCTCGCTCATACGTGTAAAGAAATTTGATGGCGTATGGCATGTCGCTCTCTTATCGCGGAATGTGGATGAGAACGATGAGTGGGCTAAGCACCCCGAGTCAACGGAGTGGGGAATAGGATGGGTGCCTTTTGGCGGCTATTGCGCTATCGTTGGCATGGTCGATGAGACGCAGAATGCTGACAAACTCAAGGGGGAGGTGCAACCTTGGGAGTTCCGTGCTAAGAAAGCATGGCAACGACTGCTCATCATCATGGGAGGTATATTGGTCAATTTTGTAGCAGCAATGGCTATTTTCAGCGCCCTGCTTTTCCATTATGGTGAGGATAGCCTGCCGATGCGTAATGCTCCGGAGGGACTTTATTTCTCTTCTCTTATGCAAGGGGAAGGCTTTGAACAGCACGACCGCATACTCACCATCAATGGTGAGGAACCGGAGGAAACAATCGACGCTATCAGCTGGCTTATTCTGGAGGGAAAGCGTGAGGTGACGGTTGTGCGTGGCAGCGATACCGTCTCACTCACAATGTCGGAGGATTTAGGTAAGCGATTCTTGACTCTGCAAGCCAATATGGACAAGAAAGAACGTGAAAAAGCACGTGCTGACAAAGGGTATAAGAAGCGACACTACGTCATTATGACCGAGTTCCTGCCATTTGTCATTGATAGCGTGATGGACGGAGGCCCAGCGATGTACGGCGGACTCATGAAAGGCGATATAGTCACTCATGTAGCCGGAGTGGAGACGCCATGCTATGTGCAGGTGCAAGACGAACTGGTCAACCATCCCTGCGATAGCGTCATGCTGACTATTCGTCGGGGAGAGGAGACCCTGCTGAGGCCTGTCTTTATCGGCGACAGATGCACGTTAGGCGTAATCATGAAATCTAAGTATACCATGATGGAGACTGCCCATAGAGATTATAGTTTCTTGGAAGCTATACCTGCCGGCATTACGCATGGTTGGAAAACATTGGTTGCTTACGTAAAACAAATGCGCTTGGTATTTACTAAGGAGGGTGCACAGTCAGTCGGCGGATTTGGCGCTATAGGTAGTATGTTCCCTGGCTTTTGGAATTGGCAACTCTTTTGGAGCATGACGGCTTACTTGTCGCTCATTCTTGCATTCATGAATTTCTTGCCCATTCCCGCTTTGGATGGGGGATACATACTTTTTATCCTTATCGAGATGTTGACAGGCAAACAACCCGGGGATAAGTTCCTCGAGAAAGCTAATAACATAGGTTTTTGGCTGCTACTGGCATTGCTTATTTTTGCGAACGGAAACGATATACTTAGATTCTTCTTCTGACAATGGACTATTTCGTACACGAGTCGTCCTATGTGGACGATGGATGCCGGATTGGCAAGGGCACTAAGATATGGCATTTTTCACATGTAATGGCGGGGTGCACTATCGGCGAGGATTGCAACATTGGTCAAAACGTAGTTATATCACCAGATGTCGTCTTGGGACGTAATTGTAAAATACAGAATAACGTCAGTGTCTATACCGGGGTGAAGTGCGAGGATGATGTGTTCCTCGGGCCGAGCATGGTCTTTACCAATGTTATTAATCCGCGGTCTGCCGTCAGCCGTAAGTCCGAGTACCGCGAGACCATCATACGCCGCGGAGCCTCGGTAGGAGCCAACGCCACCATAGTATGTGGACACAACTTAGGCGAATACTGCCTCATCGGTGCGGGTAGCGTGGTGACAAAGGATGTTCCTGCTTTTGCCCTAATGGTGGGCAATCCCGCTAAACGTATCGGGTGGGTGAGTCGCTATGGAGAGAAACTTCTCTTTGATAAGGATGGTTTGGCTATCTGTCCCATAACCGGCGAGCGATATCAACTCATCCAAGATAATAACCAAGAAAAAGTAGTACTTATTTAATATAAAATTCTGCGTGTATGTTTTACGATAAATTTGCTATGTTCCAGCGCATTCAATCTTTTTATTTGATGATTATTATTGCACTGGGTGTTTTACTTTGCTTTGCGCCTGTTATCGTGCTTACCTCACCTGATTCCGAGGTGGAGCATCGTATCTATGAGTTGTCGGCTGACGGCATTGAGGAAATATCTCCCGCTATTATGCATGGTATATTGGAGAAACCTATCGAGTTGCAAGGGCTTTGGGGACTATTGCTGGCATCTGCTTTGATATCGGTGTGTGCGTTTATAGCCCTACTGCTGTTTCAGAATCGAATACTGCAAGCTCGATTCAATATCTTTCTGGCAATGCTTTGTTTGGGATATTATGGAATCTTATTCATGTATGTGTGGTTCTGTGTGCAGAATTTCGGATTGAATTGGCGAATTACCTTCTGGACATGCATTCCTCTCATCTGTTTTGTGCTGGTCATTGCAGCTACACGTGCTATTCTTCGTGATGAAGCGCGTATTCGTGCCTCGGAACGCTTGCGTTAAGTCTTCTCAAGCGCATTAACGAGCATTCCGCATGCGGCTAAGATATCTTCCCCGCGACTTCTACGGATAGTCGTGGGGATTCCTTTTGAGGTGAGGTAGTCACGCAGGAAAACCATCTGTTTCTCGTTGCTGGCGGGTAGCGGATTATCCACTCCCTCATGGAAACGAATAAGATTGATACGGCAGTTGAGACCGCGCAGTAGTCGTAGTAACGCATCTGCGTGCTTGATACTATCGTTCAATCCTCCAAAACATATATATTCAAATGAGATACGTCTCTGGTGCGAGAAATCGTACTGTTTGAGTAGTGCGATCACCTCTTTGATAGGATATACTTTCTCCGATGGCATAATCTGCTGACGCTCAATTGCGAATGGGCTATGGAGTGAAATAGCTGCATGACATTCGCTCTCTTCTAAAAAGCGTTTTAATCCGGGGATAATACCGACGCTGGAAACAGTGATACGTTTGGGACTCCAGCCACAGCCATACGCTGCGGTCAGTACATCCAGAGAGCGCAAGACAGCTTCAATATTATTCATCGGCTCGCCTTCACCCATATACACAATGTTTGTTAATTCGCCTGAGCGGCCGTCATCGGAAGTCAAGGCATCTATTTCGAATATCTGGTTGAGTATATCGGCGGCACTCAATTGTCCGTGGAACCCCAAAGTCCCTGTCATGCAAAAACGGCATCCCATTTGACATCCTGCTTGGGTGGAGACGCATAATGTTGCACGTTCACCGTCTGGGATATAAACAGACTCCACATACTGCATCCTCACTCCCTGAGGGGTCTTTACCTGAACAGGGAATAGGTATTTGCGCGTGCCGTCACGGCTAATTGCCTCACGTGCTGGAGCCTGACGCCCTATTGTGTAGGCGTTTTTCAGTGCCTCACGTCCTTTGAGTGATAGATTGCTCATCTCGTCGAAGGAGGTGGCACGTTTCACGTAGATCCATTCTGCCAATTGTTTGCCTGCAAACTTAGGTAGCCCCACGCTGAGGGCTACCTCTTGCAATTCTGTACTATTCTTACCGAGTAACGACTCCATCCGGACGGTCTTATGAATATAGGCACCACACTATAGTACTACCACGCAAAGAGTGGATGCTGCGTCATCTCACGGTTGACCTCCTCGCGTACTTTAGTTATATTGGCTTCTGATTCGGGATTATGGAGCACTTCATCAATAAGGTCTACAATCCATGCCATCTTGTCTTCCTTCAAACCGCGTGTGGTGACAGCAGGTGTACCGAATCTCAAACCGCTAGTCTGGAAAGCACTGCGGGTATCAAAGGGAACCATGTTCTTATTTGTCGTTATATCGGCTGAGACCAGAGCTTTCTCTGCTACCTTACCGGTCAGGTCGGGATATTTGGTACGTAGGTCTACCAGCATGGAATGGTTATCCGTTCCTCCGGATATAATCTTGTAGCCCTTGCTCATAAAGGCTTCTGCCATCACGGAGGCATTCTTCTTCACTTGTTGCTGATAGAGCCGGAAGTCGTGTGTCAGTGCTTCGCCGAAGGCTACTGCTTTGGCTGCAATCACATGCTCTAACGGTCCGCCTTGTGTGCCGGGGAATACGGCTGAGTCTAATAGTGCCGACATCATCTTCACCTCTCCCTTTGGGGTGGTTTTTCCCCAAGGGTTGGGAAAATCTTTGCCCATTAGAATGATTCCGCCACGTGGACCACGCAGAGTCTTATGGGTCGTGGAAGTAACGATGTGTGCATACTTAAGCGGGTTGTCCAGCAATCCCGCTGCTATAAGTCCTGCCGGATGCGCCATATCGACCATGAAGATAGCTCCTATCTCGTCTGCTACACGGCGTATGAAGGCATAGTCCCACTCGCGACTATATGCACTCGCTCCGGCGATGATGAGTTTTGGGTGGTTCTTTAGGGCAACGTCGCGCAGCTGGTCGTAGTCTACACGACCCGTGTCCTCGCGCACATTATATTCCAGCGCATGAAACATGAGACCGGAGAAATTGACAGGGCTGCCATGGCTGAGGTGACCACCATGACTGAGATTGAGCCCGAGGAAAGTAT
>CAMHEP010000042.1 GCA_946184195.1 uncultured Bacteroidales bacterium
CATGGATGATATTGAGTCGGGCAAAATGACGATGGAGACTATCAATGAACGCTTCCGTCTCATGCATGCCAATTACTACGACTACGAATGGACATGGGCGCTCGATAAGTTGGAGCAAGTATGGGGAAGCCCGCTCCAACAGGTGACCAAAGAGCAACTGATGAAGACTGTTGAGGAGTGGAAGAAAGCCGTGGTCGGACTCGATGAGATGATTTATAATGATGCTAAGAAAGAGTTTGACCTCAATAGTCAGACCGGTTTTGGTGTGGATGGCGATGCTACGCAACAGAAAAAAGACTTTATCTCGGTGCGCGGCTCATTCCAAAGTAACCCCTTTGTCATGGCGGTGAAAGAACATATCAAGGTGAAATCGGCATTGGGAGATAGCGTATTGGAACGCCTTCGTGCCTTGTAAGATAAAAACCTGTTATTGTGGAAGGTAAAGTCACTATATTAGGTTGTGGAAGCGCGATGCCTACTTGGCAAAACTCCCCCTCCGGACAGGTGCTGGAACTATGCGACAAGTCTTTCCTCATCGACTGCGGCGAGGGCGTCCAGATAGCTATGCGCCGGCTGGGAGTGAGGACGGCACACCTCTATTCGGTCTTTATCTCCCATCTTCACGGCGATCACTGTTTCGGACTCATAGGACTAATCTCCACGTTCGGCATGATGCACCGCACACAACCGCTGCATATATATGCACACGCAGACTTGGAGAAACTGCTGCGGCCGTGGCTCGAGTACCACTGCGCCGACTTGACCTATGAGGTTATCTTTCATGCTATCAATCCACGCAAAAAAGCGGTTATCTACGAGGACCGCACCATCTCGGTGGAGACGGTTCCGCTCAAGCACAAAGTGCCTACATGCGGTTTCCTCTTCTATGAGCATCATCGCCGACAGGATGCTCAGACGGGTGAGTTCTTTTATGAGACGACCAAACGGTATGCCTACTGCTCCGATACAATGTACAACGAGCGGATGGTGGAACAACTGGAGGGAGTGAAGACCCTGTATCACGAAGCTACTTATATCGACGAGCACTTAACGCGCTGCAAGGGAACGATGCATTCGACAGCACGTCAGGCGGCTATGATTGCCTCCCGGGCGCAGGCCGGGCAGCTTATCATTGGTCATTTCTCGGCTCGCGTGGACGATCATGAACTCTTCCTCAACGAGGCACAAGAGGTATTCGCGGCTACCGTCTTAGCAGAGGAGGGTAAGACTATAAGTATATAGACTTGAGTAAGAAATGGCAAAGACGACGATACAATATGTGTGTTCATCGTGCGGGGCAAAAGCTCCGCAGATGTTGGGCAAATGTCCGGTGTGCGGCGAATGGGGAACGTATGAGGAAGAGGTGGTGGATATGTCACATGCCGCTTCGCGTGCTGTGGGGGGAGGTATAGGTGGTGGAAAAAGTAAGGCGCAGAAAATCAGTGAGGTAGCATGTCATGAGGACATGCGTATCGACATGCATAACGGTGAACTGAACCGCGTGTTGGGGGGTGGTCTGGTGCCCGGGAGTTTGGTCCTGTTGGGGGGAGAACCCGGTATAGGAAAGTCGACCCTCGCACTGCAGGTGCTCATGCAGCAGGGAGAACGTAAAACACTCTATGCCAGCGGTGAAGAGTCCGCACAGCAGATACGTCTCCGTGCGGAAAGGCTCTCGGGTAAACCTGACAATCTATATGTGGTGAGCGAGACATCCTTGGAGCGTATTCTGGAGCATGTTAAGCAGATAGAACCCGAGATTGTCGTTGTGGATTCCATACAGACCATTTCCGTGGATGGTGTGGATGCTACCATCGGAAGTCTGACACAGGTACGCGAATGTGCTGCACGTATCCTTCAGTTTGCTAAAGATAAGAATATCCCCTTTATCCTCATCGGACATATTAATAAGGAAGGATCATTGGCAGGACCGAAAGTGCTGGAGCATATTGTCGACACTGTCCTGCAGTTCGAGGGTGACCAACATTATATGTACCGTATTCTCCGTGCGCAGAAAAACCGTTTCGGTAGCACCTCCGAATTGGGTATCTACGAGATGCGTCAGGATGGTCTGCGTGAAGTGAGCAACCCCTCTGAGTTACTGCTTTCCACTAATCGTGACGGACTGAGTGGTATCGCTATCGCTGCGGCGGTGGAAGGGGCGCGCCCGTTTCTTATTGAGGTGCAAGCCCTCGTTAGCAGTGCTGCCTACGGTACGCCGCAACGTTCGTCTACAGGTTTCGATGGACGACGCCTGGGAATGCTCTTGGCGGTGCTGGAGAAACGTGTGGGATTCAATATGTTGCAGAAGGATGTTTTCATTAATATCGCCGGAGGATTGCGTGTGAGCGACCCCTCTATCGACTTGGCGGTGTTGGCTGCTGTGCTCAGTAGCAATATGGATATCGCCTTGGATAGCGAGACTTGCCTCACGGGAGAAGTCGGACTGACCGGAGAGATACGTCCCGTCGCACGTCTGGAGCAACGGATACGCGAAGCGGAAAAACTGGGATTCCGACGTATATTGGTTCCTGCCGGACAATTACCAACTTCCACAAGAGGCTTTAAGATAGAAGTCGTCGAGGTACGGAAAGTGGCGGATGCCTTCCGCTTGCTCATTAAGAAATAGTAGATATCCAAATGATACTTTTAAGCCGTCGGTGTGATGATACAATCACTCCGACGCTTGTTTTTTGTGGCAAAAAGGAAATAAATTTGCGTATGTCAGTTTTTTTATGTAATTTTGCGCGATAATTTTGTATTGTCCGTACTATGCATGCAAATAGGATATATGGTGTGTGGCTCGTTTGCCTGCTGTTCTGTGGCACGGCTACTGCTGCCGTCAGGTCTACTGACCAGCGTCCTTATGTCTGCGAGTTCGGCGTACAAGGAGGTATAGGCTATTATTGTGGTGATGCCGCCGAACATGTCTTCACGAACGTAAGGGAAACATATGGCGGGCATTTCCGTTATAAGTTCGACCCGCGTTGGGCGCTGCAGGTCAAGGGACTCTATCATCTTATCCAGGGACCTATGCCCGAAAGCGAGGAGAAATGGAAAACCCACATGGTCAATGTGGATGCGATGGCGGAGTTCAACTTCATCCGTTTTGGTCGACGCCGTTTCGATAGGAAAATGAAACCCTATACTCCCTATATCTTCGCCGGGGTGGGTATGTCGCTCTATGGTGAGAGTTTCGACCGCTTTGCCGTCTATATTCCGGTAGGCATAGGCTTCAAGTGGAAGTTTGCTGAACATTGGGGGATGAATATCGCTTGGCAGCATAATATCTACACGGTGGATAATCTCGAGTGTCGGGACGTGTGGGGGAATACATGGGACCTCAACGGCTCCAATTGGCTCAACTGTGATGTGACGGGACAACTTACACTTGGCATAGTCTTTGAGTTCGGTAAACTGAGGAAGCCGTGCAAGACATGTCAATACTAACAGAACCTGCTTAACTAATTGATGGATAGAGAAGACGTATGTATAAAGACAAGATAATCAAGGAACGCCTGCCGCGACATATCGCGATAATCATGGACGGCAACGGACGTTGGGCTAAACGTCAAGGTTTGGCACGTATGTACGGTCACAAGCAAGGAGTCGAGACGGTGCATAATATCACCGAGGCGGCGGCTGAGTTGGGTATTGACTATCTGACGTTATATACTTTCTCCACGGAGAACTGGAATCGTCCTAAACAGGAGGTGGATGCCCTGATGACACTGCTCGTGGATACGATTGTCAAGGAGACACCCACACTCATGAAGAATAATGTTCGTTTGCTCACCATCGGCGATACGGACCGCCTACCGGCAGAGGCTAAGCGCAAGTTTGAACTCTGTATGCAGGAGACGGCTGCTAATACTGGACTGAAGATGGTGATAGCGCTCAGTTATTCAGCGCGTTGGGAGATGACGGAGGCTGCACGACGCATGGCGGCGGATGCCGTGAAGGGTATTCTGCGTCCCGAAGATATCAACGAGCAGACGGTGAGTGATTATCTCACGACACGCAGTATGCCGGACCCTGACCTGCTCATACGAACCAGCGGAGAACTGCGTATCAGCAATTTCTTATTGTGGCAACTGGCTTATTCGGAACTGTATTTCACCGAATGCTTGTGGCCTGAGTTTACTGTGGAGGAGTTCTATAAGGCTATCGTTGACTATCAGAGTCGGGAACGACGTTTCGGAAAAACCAGTGAACAGATTCTTTAACATATGGTGTGCCTTGCTGCTGGTCTTCCCGTTGGCAGCACAGGTGGTAGAGACAAATGATACGGCTGTCGCGGCTGTTGAGCCTATGCCGGTGCCTGAGATAGAGTACTCCATGCATGCCAAGACATACGAGATAGCCGGTATCTCCGTCACAGGAGCCGATAGCTACGAGGATTTTGTGCTCATCGGTTTCTCCGGACTGGCAGTGGGAGATAAGATTGAGGTGCCCGGACCGCAGATAACCAAGGCGGTTAAACGCTTCTGGAAACAGGGACTATTCTCCGATGTGAAAATCAAAGCTACTAAGATTGAAGGCACTAAGATATGGCTTGAGATAGCGCTTGAGTTGCGTCCGCGGGTATCCGATGTGGTCTATACGGGACTCAAGAAGAGTGAACGCGAGGATGTAGAGGTGAAGGTGGGTATAGCTCGGGGTAACCAGATGACACCGAACCTCAAGGATCGTGCGAAGAAGGTGATTACCAAATACATGGAGGAGAAAGGCTACCACAATGCCGTCGTCTATGTCAAGGAGTCTCCCGACCTGCAGCACCCGGGCTATGTGCGTGTGCTCATCGCTGTGGATAAGAAAACGAAAACACGTGTGGCTAAAATCTACGTCACGGGAAACCATGCACTCTCAACGCGGAAGATTAACATTGCCATGAAGAAAACCAACGATAACAGCTCTATCGTCACTTGGTTCCGTACAAAGAAGTTTGTGCAACAGGAGTTCGAGAACGATAAACAATTGGTTATCGATAAGTACAACGAGATAGGTTATCGCGATGCCTACATCGTCTCGGATAGCGTGGTGCCTAATCCCAAAAATCCTGACAAGGTGGATGTCTATCTCACTGTCAGCGAGGGCGATAAATACTATATTCGAGATATCAAATGGGTAGGTAATACCATCTATCCTTACGAGATATTGGATGCTACTCTCGGTATTAAGAAAGGTGATACTTACAACCTCAAACGTCTTAACGAACGTCTGACAGGAGATGATGACGCCGTGGCTAAACTCTATACCGACCAAGGATACCTCTTCTTTAACGTTGACCCCGTCGAGGTGAAGATTGAGAACGACTCCATTGATTTCGAGATGCGGATGTATGAGGGGCAACCTGCTACCATTAACCGTATCAATATCGAAGGTAACACGCGTGTTTACGAACATGTGGTGCGGCGCGAGTTGTATACCAAGCCCGGACAATTGTATAGTCAGTCGGATATCATGCGTTCACTGCGTGAGTTGGCACAGATGGGGCACTTCGACCAGGAGAAGCTGGTTCCTGATATTCAGCCGGACCCCGAGAACGGTACCGTCGACATCACCTACCAGCTCGAGACCAAGTCCAGCGACCAGGTGGAGTTCTCCCTCGGTTGGGGTGCTACCGGTATCATCGGTAGCTTGGGACTGAAGTTCACCAACTTTGCTATCCAAAACCTCTTCAATAAGAAGGCATATCGTATCGTACCACAAGGTGAGGGACAGACCTTTAGTATCAATGCCCGAACCAATGGTGTCTACTATACTTCCGTGAGCATGTCCTTCCTCGAACCGTGGCTCGGCGGTAAGCGACCTAACTCGCTCTCGGCAAGTATCTTCTTTGCTAACCAGACCGGGTACAGCAACCGTTATTATACGGCATATCAAAACTTATATAATAGTTATTCCAGCTATTATAACTACTACGGCAACTCCAACTATTATCAACAGTTGCAGGAGTCGGAGGCTGACCCGGATAAATACTTGCGTACATTCGGTGTGAGTATCGGTTATGGTAAGCGTCTCAAGTGGCCCGACGACTATTTCACGTTCTATGGCGAAATCAGCTATCAACTCTATTGGATGAAGGACTGGCCCTACCTGCTTATCTCCAACGGTATGAGCCATAACCTCGCGCTCAACCTCCAATTGTCGCGTTCGAGTATCGATAATCCTATCTACACCCGCCGCGGTTCACAGTTCTCCATCGGATTGAAGATTACCCCGCCGTGGTCTCTCATGCGGAAGAACCGTAACTATGCAGCTATGTCGAATAACGACAAGTACGAGATGATTGAGTACCATAAGTGGAAACTCACCGGTAAGGTCTTCACTCCGCTTACTCCCGATAGCAAACTTGTGCTCATGACCCGGGCTGAGTTCGGATACCTCGGTCATTATAACAAAAACCTCAAGTCGCCTTTCGAGAGCTTCTATATGGGTGGTGACGGTATGTCCAGCTATTCCAGCTACTCCACGGACTATGTGGCGATGCGTGGTTACTCCTCCGGTTCGTTGACCCCGTACGATGCCGCCACAGGTCGAAACATGGGTTACGTCTATGATAAATTCACGATGGAGCTTCGCTATCCGCTCTCCCTTCAGCAGAATGCTACGATATGGATTCTCGGATTCCTCGAGGCGGGTAACTGCTACGCCGACATACGAGACTTCGACCCCTTCGACCTCAAGCGTTCCGCCGGTGTAGGTGTTCGTATCTTCCTGCCTATGTTCGGACTTATGGGTATCGACTGGGGTTGGGGATTCGACCAAATCAACGGCTCCAGCCAGTATGGCGGAAGCCAATTCCATTTCGTGCTGGGACAGGAACTATAACATAACAATCAATGTAAATAGCTACACAAAATGACTAAGAAAATCGTGTTTTTCCTCCTCGCAATGCTTGCATTGCCGACCATGGCTGCTGAAAAAAGTGCGGTAGCCTATGTGGATATGGCATATATTTTGAAGAACCTACCGCAGTACGAGTCCGCCAGCGAGCAACTCAGCCTCATATCCAAACGGTGGCAGAAGGAAATTGACGCTGCCGAACAGCAGGCTCGCGTACTCGCTACTAACTACCAGACCGAACAAATCTTCCTCAGTGACGATATGCGCAAGAAAAGGGAGAAGGAAATCGTCGACAAGGAGAATGAGGTGCTGGAACTAAAACGTAAATACTTTGGACAGGACGGTGAACTCTTCAAGAAACGTGAAGCACTCATCAAACCTATTCAGGATGAGGTATATGCCGCGCTGCAGGATTTGGCGAACGAGAAACGTCTGGATGTCATCCGCGATCGTTCCAGCGACCCTTCACTGCTCTATATGTCCTCCAAACTCGACATCAGCGACCAGGTGCTGCAAAAACTCGGTGCCAAATAACAGACACTTTATTTATATATTACGGGCTTAACTAAAAAATGTGATTTTTTTAGAACAGCCCTTCAACAGAAGATAATAATAACTAATAGACAAGACAATGAAAAAAGTATTTTTTATCCTTGCGTTGGCTCTGCCCATGATGGCTGCTGCGCAGACTTTCGGACATGTGAACACTCAAGAACTCTTCCAGCAAATGCCGGAGGTGGCTCAGGTAAAAGCTCGAATGGACACTATCAATTCGCAGTATGAGAGCCAACTCGCTTCTATGCAGGAGGAACTGCAGAAGAAAGCGCAGGACTACCAGGCTAATATGGCTACCCTCCCTGACGGCGTCAAGCAGATTCGTGAGCAGGAACTGCAGGAGATGCAGCAGCGTATTCAGATGTTCTACCAGACTGCTGAGCAGGATATCCAGAAGAAACAACAGGAACTCGTAGCTCCTATCCACGAGCGTATGACTAAGGCCATCAAGGCGGTGGGCGAGAAGGAACACTATACCTATATCTTCGACGCCGCTGCAATGGTATATATTGCTCCGGATGCGCATGATGTCATGAGCTCGGTTAAGAAAGAACTCGGCATAAAATGACCAAATGGTAAATGACCAAATGGTACATGACCAAATGGTAAATGATATGGCTGATGGTTATTTAGAGAGTCATTACGCTGAGTACGAGAAGAAAAAGGCGGAGTGGCTCAAAAAAAAGAAAAAATTCTCTTATGGTAAAGCAACTGCAACAAACGCTACGCGATAGTGCCATTGCTCGGTGGGCTGTGCTCATCCTTGTGGCATCGATGATGTTTTTCGCGTATATGTTCGTCGATATCCTCTCGCCTTTGGCTTCGCTCCTCAACGAGACGTTGGGCTGGGATCAGGGCGTCTTCGGTACCTATGCCGCCGGCGAGTATCTGCTCAATGTCTTCGGCTTCCTCATCTTAGCGGGAATCATACTCGATAAGATGGGGGTGCGCTTCACAGGACTCCTCTCTGCAAGCCTCATGGTCGTGGGCGCTACTATCAAGTATATCGGTGTCTCCGAGTGGTTTGACGCTAATCATATCACGTGGCTTAACTCATGGTGGACTTCCATGCCCGGTAGTGCCAAACTGGCTATGTTCGGCTTTATGATTTTCGGATGTGGTGCCGAGATGGCGGGAACTACGGTGAGCAAGATACTTGCTAAGTGGTTCAAGGGCAAGGAGATGGCGCTCGCTATGGGACTCGAGATGGCGATAGCACGTCTCGGCGTCTTTGCTGCTATGTGGTTGGCGCCGATGATTAGTATGCGCTATGCTGTCGATGGGGTCAATTCCGTCACCGCTCCGCTACTCTTTGCTTCGCTGCTGCTTGTTATCGGGCTAATCAATTTCCTCGTCTTCACCGTCATGGACTATCGTTTCGATATGCAACTGGTGGAGGCTGGCGAGATGACGGCTGAGCATGACCCCGAAGACGAGTTCCACGTGAGTGACTTGGGTAAGATATTCTCCAGTCGTATGTTCTGGATTATTGCCCTCCTATGTGTGCTTTATTATTCGGCCATCTTCCCCTTCCAGCGTTTCGCCACTAATTTCTTGGAGGAAACGCTCAATATCAGCAATGCCGAAGCTGCCGGACTCTTTAAGTGGTTCCCCATCCTCGCTATGGTGCTCACTCCTTTCCTCGGTGCTTTTATCGACTATCGTGGCAAGGGGGCGTCAATGATGCTACTCGGTGCGGTCATTATGATTGCATGCCATTGCGTCTTTGCCTTCGTCCTGCCTGCCTATCCCAGTAAGACGCTCGCTCTCGTCACTATCCTCATCCTCGGTGTCAGCTTCTCGCTGGTGCCGGCATCGATGTGGCCCAGTGTGCCGAAGATTATCGACGAGAAAGTGTTGGGCTCTGCCTACTGCCTCATCTTCTGGGTGCAGAATGTGGGACTATGCCTCGTGCCGCTGCTCATCGGTAAACTGCGTGTCGCTACCAATGGCTATCTCGTGCCAATGATTGTGTTTGCTTCGTTCGGCGTGCTGGCGTTCATCCTGAGCCTTGCCCTTAAGGTCGAGGACCGCCGCAAAGGCTACGGCCTCGAACTCCCCAATAAGAAGTAAAAAAAACTAACTTTTTCACATTTTTTGTGGACAGGGGCGGCCAGAGGAGGACAGTACCTCCTTTGGCTGTTTATATTATACCCTGATACCGCAAAAGAAAGCTAATAAGAGAAAAGAAGCAAAAGAGAATTAATAAAGAAATGTTTCAGTCCGTCCTTTTCAAGTCCGTCCTGAAAGGGACTAAACAGACAAGACGGACGGACAAGACATTTTAAAAGAGAAAAGAAGCAAAAGAGAAAAAACATAGAAAAAGAAAGAATTCTTTCTTTCTAAAAAGAGTCGGCAAAATCACGACCATCACGGGACCATCTTCCAACAGTATAATAAAAAACACCCTGAATTGTGTAGCAAAGTGGGGCAATTTCAAAAACGCCGTTTATATTGTCCTTTGTTAATCGCGAAAGGCATAACAAATTTGCAAAAAGATTTGCACAGGTGTGTATTTTGTTGTATCTTTGCGGTCGCAAAGATGTGAGCAAAATAAGTAAGGAGCAAAAATATGAAGAAGTTACTATTATCATTGTTGATTTGTATGCTGGTAATGCCGGCGCAAGCACAGTTCTGGAATCGTTTAGGTGATGCGGCTCGCAACGCCGCAGAGAACGCTGCCATCCATCAGACAGAGCGAGTAACGGAATCGGCCATCGACCGAACCGTAGAAGGAGCCGAGAACGCTGCCGTGGATGCGACGACAGATGCTATCAACGAATCGAAGAACAAACGTAACACCCGTGCCGAAGCTCCGCAACCCCAACCGCAAAGCGGATGGACATGCCCGCAGTGCGGTGCAAAGGGCCAAACGGGTAAGTTCTGCACCGAGTGCGGCGCGAAGAAACCCGAAGGTGACGGCACGTGGACTTGTCCGGCATGTGGCGCGAAAGGCCAGAAAGGTAAGTTCTGCACCGAATGTGGCGCAAAGAAACCCGAAGCGAATGCACCTGCTCCCGCTGCTCCTGCAGCAGCGCCTGCGTCGGAGAAGAAAGCCGCAGAGAGCGCATACGCCAAGTCGGACTTCGTGCCCGGCGATGAGATAATGTTCGAGGATGACGTGGTAGGCGAACAGATGGGTGAGTTCCCCAGTAAATGGGACCTGCTGAACGGTAATGCCGAGATAGCTGCCGTAGATGGCAAGACGGTGATCAACCTAACGGATGAATCCACCGAGATTATGCCGCTGATGAAGAATCCGAAGAACTACCTGACCGAAGCCTTCACGCTGGAGTTCGACTTCCTGGGCGGTAATGACGAGAAGCAGATCTATGTGCCGCAGAACAAAGCGGAGGATGTGGA
>CAMHEP010000043.1 GCA_946184195.1 uncultured Bacteroidales bacterium
ATTGGAGTTAATGTTAGTAAATCTCAACTATGAACTTACACCTTCTATCAATTTTATTATGGAGCTATACGTTGTTATGGGCATCCCATGTCTTGGCTTTAGACAATGAAAGCCGGTTGGAAGTATTGGACCGGATTATCGAGCATAAAAGCGACTATCAACAACTGCGTTCCGAACAGATAAAGAGCCTCTCCCTTCAGTTGTGTGACTCCCTTCCTGCTGCGAGGCGGCTGGAGATATACGACCAAATGATAGAAGCCTATCGCGCCTACAACCTCGATTCACAGCGTATATATGTCCGTAAACGTCTTGAGTTGGCAGGCGCAGTGCATTCGCCGTTCCATATGCAGGCGGCGATGCTCAATATGGGCGAGATGAAGATGCGGGAGAACATGTACCACGAGTCAATTCTTTATCTGGACTCTGTGCAACAGCAAGGGGTGCGCGAGGATTTACTTCCGTATTATTACCACCTCAGGCGCACGTTGTACGGGCTGATGGAGGATTTTGCAACCTATGAGGAGGAGATACAAGCCTATTGCGCAAAGACGCAGTTATACAGAGATTCATTATTGACGATATTCGAGAAGGGAACATTCTATTATACCATTGTTTCCGCCGACAAATTGCGTGCAGAGGGCGCATACAAGGCAGCACTGAACAAGTTGGAGGAATACGGTGCGAGTCATCGAATAGACGGACACGACAGTGCTGCATATGCCATCACCTATGCGCAGATTTATCATGAGACGGGTGAATACGACGAGGAGGAACATTGGCTGATAGAGGCATCGATAGCCGATATCCAACAGGCTGTGCGCGAATATATCGCGTTACAGGACTTAGCAATCCTGCTCAAAGAAAAAGGTGATATCGAACGTGCATACCGCTATATGCTGTGTGTGTTAGACGATGCGAAAGAGGGCGATGCGCGTGTTCGCAGTGTGGAGGCAGGCATGTTGTATCCGGTGATAGCCGCCGCGTACAGACAACAGCTGCAGAGCAGACAGCGAACGCTGGTGCTACTGGTCATAACGATAGCAATGATTGTCATTCAGATGCTGATTGTTCTTATCTATATCATCCGTCAGCATCGTTTAACTGCCCGTTTGAACGCGACGTTGGAGACCGCGAACAGAAATCTACAGCGAAGCAACCAAATCAAGACGGTCTATATTGGCAGATATATGGAGACAACGTCGCTATTGATAGACCGGTTTGACCAGTGGCGCAAGCAACTGCGAGCTGATGCGGAACATGGAGCACGCGATAAGGTGTATGCCGCGCTCTGTTCGCAGGATTTTACCCAAGAGCAACTGAGTGCATTCTACCACGATTTTGATACGACTTTCTTGGAGTTGTTCCCCGATTTTATTGAGAAGGTACAAGACCTCTTGGTGCCGGAAGCAACCATCCGGCTGAAAGACGGCGAGTGTCTGAATACGGATTTGCGTGTGTTGGCATTGATACGATTAGGCATCACGGACAGCAGGCAGATAGCCGATTTTCTACGTTACTCGCCCTCTACGATATTCAATTGCCGAACCCGTATGCGAAACCTTGCCAAGGGCGACAGAAATGAATTTGAAGAGAAAATACGTTTACTATAGCACTACTTTGTTTGGATGATGTTAGTGGTGGTAAAACACTGATTGTAAATATATTAAATAAATCCTAATACCTTAATTCACTACTTTTTTACTCTCATTCATTGCGTGTGTATTGGATTTATTGTAATTTTGCGCCGATTTGACATAAGTCGAACACAAACACAATATTAACCCTTAAATCCAAGCACGTATGAAAAAAGTTCTATCTATTTTTGTATCCACATTGGTAGTAATGATGGTTGAAGCCTATCCGGGTCGCTTATACATGATTGGCGATGCGGCTCCTAACGGTTGGTCGTTGGACAATGCGAGTCTGATGCAGCAAGAGTCGGACGGAGTGTTTAAGTGGGTAGGTGACCTGACTACGGGTTCGCTCAAGTTTATTACGAACATGGACTGGGTGCCCTCTTATGGCCCGTCAGAGAACGGAGTAGCACTCTCGATAGGTGAACAGAATCTGAGTTATCGTAGCACGTATGAGGATAGCGACAACGCGTTTGCAGTGACCGCCGGCCGATATGCTATCCGTATTGACCTGACGGGTTCTGCCGCCGTTATATCGGTAGCCGATGGAACGGGTATGGAAGACGTGGAAGTGAGCAATTATTATCCCGAGGCTATTTATCCCATCGGTGATGCCACCGCTGCCGGTTGGATTCCTGCCGATGCAATACGAATGGATGAGACTGCATTCAATTCGGGCGTCTATAGCGCAACGCTCGAACTGCAGAACGGAGAATTGAAATTTCTCCACAAGCGCGATTGGGGCAATGCTTATGGTGCGATGAGCAGCAGTGTGAGTGTGACCGGACCAGGTGATTATTCGATTGTACTATTAGACGATGCAGATAATAAATTCAACGTTGTATTGAATGCCGCACAGACCTTTGACATCACTGTGGATGTGCCGAATGGGAGCATGCGTCTCTCACAGAATAGCGGGACAGCTGTCCCTGAGGTCCTGTTTGACCGTTTCCCCCAAGGTGTATATAGTATACAGGGTTTGCGCGTAGCAGAAAGTATAGAGAACCTGCCTATGGGCATATATGTCGTACGCGATGCAGAAGGTGTACACAAGATAATCCGCTAAATTTTCTTATAAAAACCTTATTCATATGAAGCGAGTCGTTAAGTATACTATGCTTCTGTGGATGCTGTTCCTTTCCCCTCTGGCTGCTCATGCGCAAGCTGTGGTACAGGGGGCCGTGCTTGATACGAACAACGAGCCGTTAATCGGCGTGAACGTCATTGTTGAAGGCACCTCGTTGGGCACGGTAACCGACTTGGACGGCAACTTCACGTTGTCGGTGGATAAGTTGCCGGTAGTGCTTCAAGTGAGTTATATGGGATATACCACAGAGCAAATCACCGTGAAGAACGCTAATCCTCTGCGTATCAGTCTACATGAGGATACGGAGCAGTTGGAGGAACTGGTGGTGATAGGCTATGGCGTACAGAAGAAAAGTGATTTAACAGGTGCTATAGCTCAAGTGAGTGACAAGGATTTGCAGAAGCAACCTTCGCCCTCGTTAGGCGCAGCGTTGGAGGGGCGTGCCCCGGGATTGCAAGTGACAGGTACGGGAGCTCCGGGAGATAATGTGAGTCTGGCTATACGCGGCGTGGGAAGTATCAACAATGCCGACCCCTTAATCGTGATAGACGGTGTGCCCACCGATGTACCGCTCAACATGATCAATATGGACGATGTGGCTTCGGTAGACGTACTGAAAGATGCGTCGGCAACGGCTATCTATGGTTCGCGCGGCGCATACGGCGTAGTCATCATCACGACCAAGCGGGGTGAGAACGAGAGCAGCCACGTCAGCCTGAAAGCGTCGTTCGGTTTCGACCGTATCCAGCGGACGCTACCGCTACTGAACGCTTCGCAATTTGCCTCGCTGCATAACGAGATGATGAAAGCGTCCGGCGAACAGCAATACGAGAACTATGCAGATCCGGTAGCCCTTGGCGAGGGAACGAGATGGATGGACGAGTTATGGCAGTTTGCTCCCACACAAAACTACTCGCTCAGTTATTCCGGAGGAACAAAAAAGAGTAATTTCTATGTCTCGGGCGCATATTTCAATCAGAAGGGTATCGTCAAAACGACGGGATATGAGCGTTTCACATTGCAGTTCAACCATGATACGCAACTATTCAAATGGTTAAAATTCGGGCATAAACTGAGTTTGAACCACGATGTGAAAAAACAAGGCGAATACAATATCCAAAACACCATGCGCGCCCTGCCTACCCAAGCCATTCGCAATGAGGACGGGACATGGGCAGGACCTGTAGGCATGGCGATGTACGTAGGTGACATAGCCAACCCCATCGGAAAGATGATGGAGAATACGAGCAAGACGGACGGATATAACTTGTTGGGAAATATATACGCCGAAATCAAACCATGGGAATGGTTGACCTTCAAGACTACATTCGGCATTCAGGCTATGTATTGGGATACGGAGTCATGGACGCCCAAATACGATTGGCAGCCTATTGCCCAGCCGGAGTCGCAAAGCGGACATAGCTACTACAAAAGTATCACATGGCTATGGGACAACACGCTGACCTTCCATCGCACGTTCAAGCGCAAGCATGATGTGACGGCGATGATAGGTCACTCGATGCAGACCAATACATACGAGTATATCAGCGGCGCCGTGCAAGGTTTCGTTTCTGAATCCGCTCGACAGTTGTCGAACGGACTATTGGACCCGACCTTAACGGGTAACAAATCGGACTGGGCATTGCTCTCTTTTATGGCGCGAGTGGGTTATACCTATGATAATCGTTACTTGGTGACAGCTACGGTACGTACGGACGGATCCAGCCGCTTCGCGAAGAAAAACCGTTGGGGCGTCTTCCCCAGTGTGGCAGCAGCATGGCGTATGAGCGAGGAACACTGGTTTGAGAAAACATTCTGGTTGACAGACTTGAAACTGCGTGCCGGCTACGGACAAACGGGTAATCAGGAGAGTGTGGGTAATTATGCCTATGCCAGTGAGTTGCAAACCGTGCAATACGTATTCAACGGAAAACAGGTGGCGGGTCTGGCCCCCTGGGTACTGCCCAATCCAAATGTAAGATGGGAAACGGTGGAGCAGTATAACATAGGTTTGGACTGGTCGATGTTTGATCAGCGCTTGCATGCGACGGTGGATTTTTATGTCAAGAATACGAACGACATGTTAGTGCCTATGTCCGTGCCGGTGAGCAGCGGATATTCGGACATCAATGTACCCTCGATAAATGCGGGGCGTATGCGTAACACAGGTGTGGAGGTGAGTCTGAACAGCGTAAACTTCCGCAACTACCACAACCAATTCACATGGACCACGAATGTCAACTTTTCGTACAACCGCAACCGCATCCTGTCACTCAACGGAGACGTACCCATCTATTTCAGCAATAACATCCATTCGGTGGGTCAGACGGCATCGGCGTTCTACGGGTATGTGACCGACGGCATTTTCCAAAGTCAGGCGGAGGTGGATTGTCATGCCATCCAAACCATCGGAAACAATGCATATACCAGTACGCAACCGGGCGATATCCGTTTCAAGGACCTGAATAACGACGGCGTAATCAATGAGTCGGACCGTGCTATCTTAGGTTCGCCGACCCCATCGTGGACTTTCTCAATGAGTAACCGTTTTGAATTCTACGGAGTGGATGTGGAGATATACCTGCAGGGAGTATCCGGTAACATGATATACAACGGCAATCGCGCGACTTTGGAGTCGATGTCGGTAGCACAGAACCAGATGGCGACGGTGCTGAATCGATGGCGTCCGGACTATCAGGATACGACTATGCCTCGTGCGGTGTTCGGTGATCCGAATAAGAATTCGCGGGTGAGCGACCGGTTCTTAGAGCGCGGAGACTACCTGCGTCTGAAGAGCATATCAATAGGCTATACGTTGCCTAAACATCTCACGAAAAAGGCGCTCATGGAGCAAGTGCGCTTCTATATATCCGGCCAGAACCTATACACCCTGACGGCGTATACGGGATTGGATCCGGAAGTGGGCGGCAGCGGCATAGACAGCAATGTCTATCCCGTCACGCGCAATTATACGTTCGGAGTCAACATAACCTTCTAAAGACAAAACATTATGAGAAAGGTAAAACAATATATCATCGGAGGAATATCTCTGCTGCTGTTTGTCAGCATGAGTTCCTGTGCTTTTCTGGAGCGTGAGCCATGGGATTCGGTAGATACGACGAACGGATTCCAAACAGCGGGTGATGCGGAGGCTGCCGTCAATGCATGCTATCAGCCGTTACAATGGCCCAAACTATATAATATGCGCATATGGACGTTGGATATCATAGCCGGTGAGAGTATGGTAGGTGCCGGCGGTGGCGAAGATGGTATAGAGACGGTGGATTTGGCGAATTTCATAGCCGATGCAGATAATTTCGCAGCCTTGGACCTCTGGCGTGGTCCGTCTCCGGGTATACTGCGCTGTAACTTCGTACTGGCAAATGTGCCCGGGATGAATATTGATACAAACTTGAAGAACAGGATGTTAGGCGAAGCCCATTTCCTTCGTGCGCATTATTATTTCCTGCTGGTGCGTCTATTCGGAGCCGTCCCGATGCCAACGGAGCCTTTAATGGCGGATAGTGAACTCAAGATGCCTCGGACGGATGTGGGCACCATCTACGCTCTGATAGAGGACGACTTGAAGCAGGCGATTGACTTGCTGCCGTTGCGCAGCAGCTACAGCGACTCGGACATAGGTCGTGCCTGCCGAGAGGCAGCGATGGTGGAGCTGGCACGCGTATATTTGACCTATCTGCCGGACAATACACGTTATGAGGAAGTGGTGCGATTATGTAACGAGATAGGCTCGCTCGGCTATCGGCTGGCAGCGGATTATTCGGACAATTTTAATCCTACCAAGCAGAACGGAGAAGAATCCATCTTTGAGGTGCAATACTACGGCAAGACCAACTATGATTTTTGGTCGAACGAGAACCAGAGTTCGTGGATAAGTACCTATCAGGGACCTCGTAACTCAGGTATGGCGGCAGGCTGCTACGGCTGGAATCAGCCAACGGCAGAGTTTGTCTCGCAATATGAGGCAGGCGATGTGCGCAAGGACAAAACTATCTTCTATGCCGGTTGTCCGACCTTTGACGGACAGACCTACTCGTCGAGCTATTCGACCACGGGATACAACGTGCGCAAATTCCTGCTGACGAAGAGTCAGTCGCCGGACTATAACACAAGTAACCAGAACTGGGTAGTGTCGCGCTATGCGGATGTACTGCTGATGAAAGCCGAGGCGCTCAACGAATTGGGACGTACGAGCGAAGCCGAAGAGCCTCTATACGAAGTGCGTAAGCGTGCGTCATTGACGGACCGTACGCAGATAGAGGGGATGAGTCAGGCTCAGATGCGCGAGAAAATTATCCATGAGCGCCGTATCGAGTTAGCTTTTGAGGGACACCGATGGTTCGACATGTTACGCTACAAGGATAACTATGCGCTCACTTTCTTGCATAGTATAGGCAAGACTGCTGCGGCTCAGAAACATTTGCTACTGCCCATCCCCTTGCAGGAGATAGAGGCGAACGAACTACTCAAGCAGAACCCCGGATATTAATTATAAAAAAAGACTATCATGCAACGAATACATCGAAAAGTCATCCTGTGGCTCATGGCACTGACGAGTCTCATCATAGTAAGTTGTAAGGATAAGAATACTCCAGTCTACTTAGGCACGGAAGGAACCCCGTTGGAAGTGAGGAGCTCGTTAGACAGCGTAATTAGTCTACAGCGTCAAGCAGACCAGACATTATGGCAAATCACATGGACCAGCGGAGATAACCACGGCACCGGTTCAGCCATCAGTTATACGTTAGAGATAGACACGTTGGACGAAACGTTTACGCATGCGAAGGTCCTCTCCATCGGCAAGACCTCAGCGCGCACAATCGTCTTTACGCACCGGAGTCTGGCAGACACGATGCGCGTATGGTTCCCCGGTATCAGCGAGGAGAAGTTTGTGCCGCTCTATATACGCGCCAGGGCTACCTTGCTCAGCAATAACGAGGAGCAGGTATCGCCAACCATCTGCGTGCCCGTAAATATTTATCGTCCCCGAACCATCTCGCTTTATATGGTAGGTGACGCCACTCCGAACGGATGGGACAGCCAGAAAGCGACCGCTATGGTAGCGGCGAACGAGCAGTGGACCCGTTTCGCATGGGAGGGCTTGCTCAGGAAGGGCGAATACAAGTTCCTCGTCACGGCAGGAAGCTGGTATCCGTGCTATGTGAGAGACACGATGGACAGCAACAAAATGGTTTATCGCAAGGTAGAGACTGATTATCCCGACTTTAAATGGCAGATAGACAAAACCGGTCAATACAAGGTGGTAGCCGACGTGGAGAACCTGACCTTGGAGGTGACATCTCTCGGCGGCGAGGCATATAGCCACCTCTATATGATAGGTGATGCCACTTCCGGCGGTTGGGATTGGGGCAAGGTGACTGAACTTGTACATGCAGGCACAGACCTGTTTACATGGGAAGGAACGCTTGCTAAAGGGGAAATCAAATTCCCGACGGAGATACAGCCGGACTGGTCGGGCGAGATGCTGTATGCACCACAAGCCAATTGTGAGCCGTCTGCCAATGGAACATACGATGCGCATAGGGGAGCACCGGATAACAAATGGCTCATCCCGTCATCAGGAATATGGAGCATACGTATCGATATAGCGTCGAATACCATATCCATTGTCAAGCAATGAAACTATACTGTATATTAAGCGTTTAACAATATGAAAAGATATATGAAAATGTTGTTGTTGCCACTGATGCTCATCGGCATAGGCTGCAACCCATTGCGAATAGATGTCGATCCCATCACGTATGGGGACAGTTATATAGAACATCTGATGAGTACAGACAAGGCCTGTTATCAGCCCGGTGAGGCAGTGCGGCTGAGTGTGAATAGTATCCCCGAGGGGGAGGTGCGTGTACGCTATTGCCATCTGGACAAGACGCTCCGTGATGAAGTGCTGTCCGGCAACAAGTGGATATGGCAACCTCCGAGCGAGGATATGCAGGGCTATATGGTGTATCTATATGGCCGCATGAACGGCAGTGACACTGTGTATGCGTCAATTGGCGTAGATGTATGTTCTGATCCCGCACGTTTCCCGCGCAACGGATTCTTGAGCGAATACGGTAAGATGACGGCGACTCAGATAGAGCGGGTAATGAACAATCTCAACCGATACCATATCAACTATGTACAGTTTCAGGACTGGCATTGGAAGCACCATCATCCGCTGGGCGGCAGCAAGACGCAGCCAATGGAGGTATGGACGGACATCATCTCACGCAATTGCTACAAGAGCACCGTGGAGGCATATATACGCTCGGCTCATGAGAAGGGAATGCGCTGCCTGTTTTATAACCTCGCATACGGTGCCTTGGTCGACTATCAGAGCGATGGCGTGAGCACAGAATGGCTGCTCTTTACGGATAGGAATCACGAGAATATTGACCAACATCCACTGTCCTCCCCGTTCAAGAGTTCTATCTATCTGGTAAATCTATACAGTGAGGAATGGCGTGACTATCTGAAGGAGCGCAATGAGGAGGTATACAGCGTATTCGATTTTGACGGCTGGCAGATTGACCAGTTAGGAGCGCGCGGAGCAATATATGACTACAGGGGGCAGAGTGTGGATTTGGCATCTTCGTTCGGCTCCTTCATTACGGACATGCATTCGGCGCACAGTGACAAGGAGGTGGTGATGAATGCAGTAGGGCAGTACGGTCAGCAAAACCAGATAGCGATAGCACCTGTCTCGTTTTGCTACAGCGAAGTATGGAGCCATAGTGACGCCAACGGAATGACCATCCTGTCGGATATCATCAAGAATAACTACGCATGGTCAGGCGGTAAGCAGACCGTATTGGCGGCATACCTAAACTATAATTTAGGTCGGGAGGGGCGAGGCTATTTCAATACTCCGGGTGTGATTATGGGTACAGCGGTGGCGACGGCATGGGGTGGTACCATCCTGCAGATGGGTGAGCATATGTTATGCAACGAGTATTTCCCCAATAATAACCTCAGTATGCGCGGAGAACTGAAGCGTGCGATGGTCAGTTATTATGACTTTGCTGTTGCCTATGAGAATGTGCTGCGTCCGGATGTGGAGAAAGGCAAAGAGAATACGGATTGGACAAACGTGAATATGACGTCAATAGACGGCAGTGTGCGATTTAATCCTTGGGGGCCTAAGAAAGGGCAGGTTGCCGCGATGTGCAGGTGTCTTAAGGACAAGGATGTGATTCACCTGCTGTCCTATCGGCAGTCAAGGCATCTGGACTGGTGCGACACAGACGGTAACCAAGCTGCGGAACATATGATAAGCGACATACCGGTCCGTATGACCGTTAAGCAGGAGCCTAAGCGAGTGTGGGTAGCCTCTCCTGATCGGTGGCACGGTGTGAGCAGGGAGGTGGAATATACGTATGAGAGTTCAACCCAATCGATTTCCATGCGCATACCCGCCCTACAATATTACACAATGATTGTTGTTGAATATAACGAATAATAAAAACATGAATAGAATCCTATTTACGTCAATTCTTGCAGTAGGGTTGTTTACCCTAAGTCCTCTGGCGGCGATAGAGACCGTGGAATCACCCGATGGTCATATCCGGGTCAGTATGGACATCAAGCGCACTATTCCCTACTATTGGGTTACCATGGACAGCGATACATTGTTGCGTCCGTCACGTCTTGGCTTCCAATTGTCAGGTCAAGCCGACCTGACGGAAGGTTTTGTACTGATGGGCAGCGAACGCTATCTTCATGACGAGGTATGGCATCCGGTTTGGGGGGAGGAGAAGAACATCCGCAATCACTATAACGAGATGGTAGTGACGCTCTCTCAGGGGGAGAGGAAGATACAGATATGCTTCCGTGCGTTCAACGATGGTATGGCGTTCCGCTATATCTTCCCAGACCAACAGGCATTGCGTTATTTTACCATAGAGGAAGAGATGAGCGAGTTTG